>NZ_CANCWK010000037.1:0-17041 GCF_947381495.1 Limosilactobacillus galli
CGCCCTAACGGGCGCTAAAGGGGCCTATCCATCCCATGACTAAAGTCACGGGATTTCCGGCCAAACATCATTAAATGAGGTGTCGTTGCTGGGCGTAACTGTAAAGATTCCCTTGTAGTACAAAGGAAATCTTTGACAGGTCACCGAAGTTACGACAGCCAAGGAGGGTCAACAGGCGCGGAATTTCCGCCTGCCATTCCATCAGGACCTCATCTAGAGCGGCTGCCCCGTCATGGATCAGGACGTTAAGGAAGTAGCCAGCCACTCCGACGGCCTGAGCACCGAGGGCCCCGGCCTTGATGACATCGAGAGGGCAGATAATCCCGCCGGAAGCGATGATGGCAGCCTTGCTTCCGCGAGCCTCGAGAAGGGCTTCCGGAGTAGTCTGGCCCCAATTTGCCAGGTCATCCAGGTCGAGCTCGTGGTTGCGCCGGTCCTCAATCATGGCGAAATTAGTACCGCCCCGGCCGCTGACGTTGATTAACTGGGCTCCAGCATTATGGAGCCGGTCAATGGTGGCCTTGCTCATCCCGAAACCCACCTCCTTGACGATCACGGGAACATCAAGCTGATCCACCAGTTTAGCGATGTTATCCAGCCAGTGGAAGTCACGATCGCCCTCCGGCATCACGAGTTCCTGGGCGGCGTTTAGGTGGAGTTCTAGGGCATTGGCACCGAGAATCTTGATGGCGGCTTTGGCATTCACCAGGCTGGCGTCCGCCCCGAGGTTGGCGATCACGATCCCATCAGGGTTCTCTTCCCGGACCACTGTAAACGAAGCCTGCGTTGCCGGTTCCTTGAGGGCGACACTGAGGGAGCCAGTAGCCATGGCCAGATGGTGTTTGCGGGCAAGCCGTGCTAGGATACGATTAATCTTGGCCGCTTGGTTGCTGCCCCCGGTCATTGCCTCCAGGTAGAATGGCCACTCCAGTCGGAGGTTATCTGCCAGCTGAACATGGTGGTCAACGTCTTTAACCGCCATCTCGGGCAGGGCGTCGTGGATCAGACGGACCTGGTCGAAGTAGTGGTGTTGGTGGGCGCGCTGGTAGGTCGCCGTGGCGAGTGATAGGTGCTCATTCTTACGATGGGCTTGTTGTGACTCCATTTCTTATCCCTCCTAAAAAGGGGCCGTGGCAAACTGAATTGTCATTGCCGCTTAATGCTTTTAGATTAATGGCAGGTGTTCCTGCACGGTGTACTTGATGTCGTCGATGAAGTGGACGGAGAGGGGAAGCTGCTCGATCTTCTCCTTGGTCCATGACTTGAGCACGGCCTTGAAGTCGGCGCTCCGGTCAATGGCCACGATCCCGCAGTCACCACCGCCGGCCCCGGAAGTTTTGGCCGCACCGCCGAAGTGCTCCGCAATCTGGCAGAGCCGGTTGAGGACCGGCGTTTCAATATCGACGCCAGAGTTGGTACCGAGCTGCTTGAGCAGGTGCCGGTTAAAGCGGATTTCCCGCTTAATAGTGTCGAGGTCCTGCTGGTGGAAGCCTTCTACCATGCGCTGGATGCAGGCCCGGCTGTCTTCCAAGAAGCGGTGATATTCGTCCTGCTGGCGCGCTTTGAAGAGAGAGATCTTGTCAACCAGCTGGGAGGTTGAAGCTGGCTTTCCGGTCCAGCCGATCAGAAGTTCCAGGTTTTCCGGTGCCTTGAGGGATTCAATCTTGAGGTCTGGCCAGGGGAGGTCGATCAGGCTCTTCAGGTCGAGATACTTGCGCTGCTGGGCCAGCCACTGCCGGTCAAAGGAGTGGTAGGAGATCCAGCCGCCGTAAACTGAGGCCGCCACGTCACCCAGGGACCCATTGCCCTGGACTTCGAAGTGGGCAATGGCTGCCAGTTTGAAGATCTCGTCCTTGGTGACGGGCAGGTGGTAGTAGTGGCAGAGGGCCTTGACAGTCGCAACTGTGACGGCTGCAGAGGAGCCCAGACCGTATTTCCGGCCGTTGGCACTATCCAATTGGCTATCGATCTGCATGTCGTAGATCCGCAGCTCCCGTTCAAAACTCCGGGCGTACTCCTCCGTGATCCGGATGGCCGAGAGAATGTACGAGAACGGGTTATCCCGCTTATCGACCACCATCCGGTCACCCATCCGTCGCCAGTTCAGCTGGTCGTTGGTGTATTGCTGGCTGATGATCTGGCCAACCTCACGAGCACTGTCCTTGATCGTGCAGGTGACGAACTGGTCGAGGGCCACCAGGATGGCTGGGTAGCCATTCTCGACGACCGCGTATTCACCAGCAATGTACAACTTCCCAGGCGCTTTTTCAGTAATCAAAGTTCAATTGTCCCCCTATAATTAATCAGTTGTTTTCATCCCAAATTTCAATCCCCGGTCCGGCCGGTGAAACGACCAGTCGCTCCGGTGCAAAGGTTTGCGCAAGCCCGTCGACGATTCGTTCCCGATCGCGCCGGTCGTAGATGACCTTGACGTTGGGGCCTGCATCCATTGTAAAGTAACAGTTAATTCCCTGATCGCGTAGCTGCCGAACAGCCTGAATGGCCGTCAGGGTTTCATTATTGAAGTAGGTATAGCCCGGATCCGCGGAAAGGGTCAGGGCGTGCATCCGCAGGGCGTTCTCCTCGGCAATGTGACCGATGGCGGGAATGTCCTTGGCTTGGATCGCAGCCTTCATGGTTTCCATGTCGTTAGCGACCACTTCTTTCCAGCTGGCGTAGTAGGGTGAAGTGATCACGCTGGATTGCATCCCATGCCGGCTGGAAATCTTCTTGCGGCCCGTGTTGATCATGATGGCCAGCATCTCCAGACCGAAGTCGAGCTTTTCCATGATCGGCTCAGCGTATGAAGTGGCATCGTCATGCCCCCGGTGCCATTCGACCAGACCGCCGTAGATCGATCGGGTCGCTGAACCTGAGCCACGGCGAGCCAGCCGCGAAAGGTCGCGGCGACTGAGCTGCAGTCCTGCAGCCCGGCTAGCGGCCCCGGCCAGGGCAGCGAAGGCCGAGGCGGACGAGGCCAGCCCGGCTGCGGTCGGCACGTGATTATGCGAATCAACCCGGGCAAAGTCTTGACGACCGCTCATTTGACGGACAATATCTAAGAACTTGGTGATCCGTTCGGCGCCCTTGCCGGTTACCGGCTGGTCATTGACCTTGATCTGTTCGGCCGTAAGTGCTGGATCGAAGACGACGCGGGTAGTGGTGTAGAACTCGTCGAGGGTCATTGAAAGACTGTCCGTCTGTGGGATAATCAGATCCTGGTCCTTCTTCCCCCAATACTTGACCAGGGCAATATTAGTATGTGCTTTGGCCGTTGCCATTAGTTTTCACCTCGTGTCGTATCTAGTGGTTGAATCCAGGTTTGCCGCGCGCCGTTGTCTTTAAGAATAGCAGCCAGCTTACGGGCCCCCAGAGCGGTCCGGGTGATGGCAAACATGCAACCGCCGCGACCGCCGCCGGTCAGCTTAGCCCCCAGGGCACCGTGATGGATGGCTACGTTGATCAGGTGGTCGAGCTGGTCGTCACTGACCTGGAGGGCCTGAAGATCCTGCTGGGCAGCGTTTAACGTTGTACCTAACTTGAAAACTTCCCCCTTGGCCAGGAACTGCCGACTGTTGTCAACCAATTGTCCCAGATGCTCGATGTGGGTCTGGGCGTGCTCGTGATCTGCCTTGAGCAATTCCTGAACCGCCATGATGGCCTCCTTAGTAGCCCCTTTGACACCAGTATCGGCAATCACCATCGTTGCCTGCAGGTTCATTGGAATCGGGGTTCCCTCATGGCCCTTAATATAATAGAGCGGTGTCTTGGAACTGACCGTTGCCGCATCCAAACCGGATGGACTGCGGTGGGTAATCTGCTCCTCAACATCGGCCAATGCCAGTAGCTCGTGCCGGCTGAGCGGGGTATCGTAATAGTCGAAAAAGGCGCGGACAATGGCTACGGCCGTTGCCGCAGAGGAACCCATTCCACGCTCGGCAGGAAGCTGGCTGTCGATGTTTAAGTGCCAGTAGTCAGCGTTTCCGTCAAAGTGCTCGACCAGTGTGGCAATCAGCTGCCGCACCCCTTGCATGACTGGAGGCAGGTCGTGCCAGTCGCCAGTGAAGTAGCGGCTCGTTACCGTCTGCCCCTGGTCACTAGGTGTCAGGGTGACCGTCAGCTTAACATCGGGAAGGGGCAGGGCGATTGCCGGTTGTCCGTACACGACGCTGTGCTCCCCCATTAAGATGATTTTCGCGTGGCTCGTGCCAATCCCTTGTTCTTTCACCATCGTAACCTACTTTCTTCTCAAAAATTCCATTCTTCATCATAACTTAAAATTGATTATTAGAAAAGGGGCGACCCGCACTTGTTACTAAATCTAAATATTTGGCGATTATTCGCTGACCGTTGAAAAAGACAAACATTTGGCAGATGGTGTATTATATAGGGTATAAATTATTGAAGAGATTCGGTGATAATGTGAGTAAAAATAAACAAACGCGCCGCAAGAAACGCGATAAGCAGGCGCCAATCTACGCCGTGGTGGACCTGGAGACGACCGGGACCAACGTCAACCATGGTGATCGGATCATCCAGATCGGTTGTGTACTGGTTCAAGATGGCCAGGTCATCAATCGTTTTGAGACTAAGGTCAACCCGCGGGAGAAGATCCCGCACGCGATTGTCCAGCTGACCGGGATCCATAACCAGGATGTCCGCCGGGCCCCGCTCTTTGAGGACGTTGCCGGGACAATCTACAGCTTGCTGGCGGGGACAATCTTCGTGGCCCACAACGTCAACTTTGATTTTCCATTTCTCAATGCAGAATTGGAGCGGGCGGGCTACCCGCAGCTGGACATCCCCGCAATCGATACGGTGACAATGAGCCAGATTCTGCTGCCGACTGCCCAGAGCTTCCGGTTGCGGGACCTGACCGGCTCATTGAAGATTGAACACGATCATCCGCACAGTGCGGTTTCCGATGCAGAGGCGACCGCCCAGCTGTTGATTGACCTCCTTGATCGGGTGCACCGGCTGCCGACCCTGACCCTGGAAAGAATTGTAGAGTTGAAACTGGCCCTGCCGCAGCGGACGGCTGAAGTTTTCGAAAAGGAACTGGAGCGGCGGGTCGACCATCCCCAACCGCTGCCTGGGAATCTTTATGTCAGCCATGGCTTGGTCCTCCATAAGCAACGACCGCTGACGGTGGACAAGACGACAACCACGCCGCGCTACCCATCGACCAAGCAGGGGAAGGCCAAGCTTTACGGTGACCACCTGACTGTCCGGCCGGTTCAGTCCAAGATGATGAACAGCATCTATAATAACTATACCCACGACGAGCCCAAGAGCATGATCGTCGAAGCGGGGACGGGGAGCGGAAAGACCCTCGGCTACCTGTTGCCGTTAAGCTACGCTGCCCATCCCGACCGGCGAATTGTCATCAGTACTGCTACTAATCTTCTGCAACAGCAGATTGCTCAGCAGGCGGTTCAGCAGCTCAACACGGTCCTGCCGTTTAAGATGAATGCCGTGGTGGTGAAGGGAAACGACCACTACCTGGACCTGGCCAAGTTTGCCCATTCCCTGAGTGTGGTGGAGGATTCCAAACTGGTTCAACTCCTCAAGGCCCGGCTCCTGGTCTGGCTGCTTTCCACCACCAGCGGCGACCTGGACGAACTCAACCTCACCAGCCAGCAGTCACCGTACTTCACTGAGATCCGCCACCACGGGGTCAAGAGCCTCAATCCAGCGGGCGGTCTCTACAACGACGATTTTCTTGTCCGCCGTAACAAGCGACTGAAGCAGGCCAACATTGTGATCACCAACCACGCCTACCTCGTTGCTCACGCCCAGGAGCTGGGGGATGGCACCCGGCGGCCATACCTGGTGGTCGATGAGGCCCAGCACCTCAGTGAGAGCATCCTGCGGCGGTCGCGGCGCAGCTTTGACTTCCCACACCTGCGGACGGCGATCCACGTTCTCGCCGGTCTGGTCGGTAATGGGGAGGACCGCAACCTGAACGATATCTTTGCGGATCACGCCCTGGCCAGCTATAACGTGGAACTCCTGCGGGGGGACCTGACCAATATTGAGGAGGCTCTCAATCGTTTTCAGCAGGCCCTCTACCGGCAATTCATCCAACAGTCAACGGCTGGTGGGGAGAACGAATTGATTGAACAGGAGCTGGACAACCAGCAGCTTCAACAGCTTCTCGACGTCAGCGGCCCGGTAATGATGGAGCTAGAGCAGGCCCTGGGGAGTGTTCAGCTGCATTTTTCCGCCCTCCAGCACATCTTCACCCAGCAAGCGGAACGGTGGCTGTCGAGTGACCGTTACCTGATGAGCCAGTTTCAGAGCCAGATGGCGAAGCTGACCGCTGCCGATGCGACCTTGAATAAGTACAACGAAACCCTGCGCAACCGGGGCAATTCAGCGGCCTTCTGGCTCACCATCCGGCAATCCAGTGAGTACAGCGCGATGCGGCTGAGCGGGGGCCTGCTGGAGGCTAACCACTACCTGACGGAGAATGTCTACCCGTACTTTGCCCAGCCGCTGTTCGTGGGGGCCACGCTCTTCTCGTCCAGCCGGTCCCACTATCTTTACCAGCAGCTGGACCTGGATCGGCAATCAACCCTGGCCAAGCGCTTTGCCTCGCCGTTTGACTATCAAAAACACGCCCGGGTGCTGATTGCGAAGGACGCGCCGGTGCCTAATGCCAAGAACAACGCCGAGTACGTTCGTTACCTGAGCAAGACGATCTACCAGCTGACTAAGAAGACCAATTGCCAGACGATGATTCTCTTCAATTCGCTGGTAATGATCGAGCAGGTTTACAGCCAGCTGCGGGAGACCGACCTCTTTGACCAGCGTGATATCTTAGCTCAGGGAATCACCGGCGGTCGGGAGAAACTATTGAAGCAATTTGCCAATGGCAAGAATGCGGTTCTCCTCGGGGCTTCCAGTTTCTGGGAGGGCGTTGACCTTCCAAAGACTGCCCTGGAGCTCCTGATCATCACCCGGTTGCCATTCGATGCGCCGGACGAGGTCATGACCCGGGCCTACAACGACCTGCTCAAGCGGCAGGGGCGCAACCCCTTCTACAGTGCGGCTTTGCCTAAGGCCACAATGCGCCTGCGTCAGGGAATCGGCCGCCTGATTCGGACAGCTGACGACTGCGGGGTGGCAGCCATTCTGGACTCGCGCTTGCACAGTCGGCGCTATGGAGAAACTATTCTGAAGAGTTTCCCGAAGGACCTGCCGATCAAGGCCTTGCCGACGGATCAACTGGTGGAAGAGGCAAATAATTTTATAAAAAAGAATCATCAGGACCCGCAGGACTGAATTTTTTGGTATAATCAAAAAGATTAACATGATTGTTGACGAATCGTTCGTCAGACGTAAGAAGGGAATAATTACATGCAAAGTCGACGCGAAGTGCAGCGTGAACAGAGTCGAGGCTCGGCGCTGCGCACGATTCGAAATGTCCTACTTACTATCTTGGTACTGCTTCTGCTGGGGTGGAGTGTTTATGCGGTTGCTAACCAGCCCCGGGCCGCTGCTCGCCGGCAGACCATCTCGATGGCCGAGAAGTATGCCCACCTGCATAGCCCAGGGCGTTTCTACATCTTTAATCGGGAAAGCACCTACTATACAGTAGCTGGCAGAAACCAGGATAACCAACCGATCCTCGTGATTGTTCCGCAACACGGCGGCAACATCCGGGTGGTTAAGCAGCATTCGGGAGTCAGTGAACAGCAGGTACGGGCGATGGTAACATCAACTCGCCACCCCGCTGAAATCCTGAAGGTAGCTCCTGGTGTCTTTAACGACAAGGTGGTGTGGGAAGTTACCTACCGCAACCACAAGGGAAGCCTGTGTTACGATCTGATCAGCTTCAAGAGTGGCCGCTATATTCAAAATATCAATAACCTGTAATTTTAAGCGCAGAGGAGTTGTAACCTTGGTTATGATTCCTCTCTTAGTTTGTCAAGAAGGGAATGGTGATAAGCGTGACTGAAGAGACACCCCTGCAGCGCTACGTTCGGGCGGGGCAGACAACGATCAGCAACCTGCTGGTGCATCGCTACAAGCAGATTGGCATGACGACGGCCCAACTGGTCTTATACCTGCAGTTTAAGTCTTACCAGGACCGGGGAACAATGAATCCGGATGTCCGGGTAATTGCCAAGAACCTTGGCACCTCGGAGAATCAGGTTTTCAACCAGCTCCACCAGATGATGACCAACAAGCTGGTGAAGCAGGGGATGCGCAAGCTGCCTGACGGTAAGGAGGATGCCATCTACGACTTTACCCCCCTGCTGAACAAACTGGCGCTCCTGGAAGACCAGGCGACCGCGGCGGCGCAGGAGGAAGAGACCCAGAACAATCGCCAGCAGGTCTTTGCCAAGCTGGAGAGCGAATTTGGCCGGCCCCTGTCGTCGATGGAGCTGCAGATTGTCAATGACTGGCTGGATAAGGATAATTATTCGGCGGCAATGATTGAATTGGCCCTTCGGCAGGCAGTGATGAATAGTGCCCTGAATCTCAAATACATGGAGCGAATCCTCCAGAGCTGGGACCATCAGGGGTTACGGACCAAGCATGACATTGAAGAACATGAGCGGCAGTTTGAAAATCGCCGCGAGGGGCAGAACGATAGCCGTCGTGAGGACCAATCGCGGCCAGCGGGCCCCAAGATCCCAATTTATAAGCTTGGGGAATAATCAGAAAGGAATGATCAAAAATGGATAATACTTCGTCTCGACACGTCATGAGGGGGATCGGGATTGCAGCACTGGCATCGACCATGTGGGGAATCTCCGGAACCGTCCTCCAGCTGATTTCACAAAACCTGGCAATTCCTGCCACCTGGATGCTCTCTGTACGGACGCTGGTTACGGGAGTGATCCTGCTGGTGATTAGTGCTTTCATGTACGGTAAGCGCATCTTTAACGTCTTCCAGACCCGGGCCACGACCATTTCCGTAGTGACCTACGCGATCTTCGGTCTGATGGCCAACCTGCTGACCTTCTACTACGCTATCCAGCGGGGGAACGCCTCGGCCGCCACGATTCTGCAATACCTGTCACCGCTGTTCATCGTCCTCGGCGGGGTTGTCTTCCTGCACCGGCGGCCGTTCCGTAGTGACATTATCGCCTTTATCATTGCCCTGGTCGGAGTGGTGTTGAGCATCACGCGGGGGAACATCACCAAGCTGGCGATCCCGTTTGACTCTCTCCTCTGGGGAATTGGCTCTGGGATCACGGCGGCCTTCTACGTGGTACTGCCGCAAAAGGCCGCGGAGAAGAACCCGCCAATTGTTGTCCTGGGCTGGGGAACCATGATCGCCGGGATTCTCTTCAACCTCTACCGGCCATTCTGGGTAAACCCGCCGCAGATCTCGACAACCCTGGTAGCCTCAGTTAGCACGGTGGTCCTGTTCGGGACGATCCTGCCGTTTGGCCTGCTGATGGAAGCGACTAAGTATGCTCCATCGGACGTTGTCAGTATCATGGACGCCCTGCAGCCGATTGTTACCTCGATTCTGAGTGTGATCTTCTTCCACCTGATCCTGAACTGGGTGGAGATCCTGGGGATCATCCTGGTTATCCTGGCCATCTACATCCTGCAGGAAGGACGTCGGCGGAAGCTCAAAGGAATTTAAGCTGATAATTGAACATAATGAAAAAGCGCTGAATCCCAATTGCTGATGAATGGAATTCAGCGCTTTTTGTTTGGCCTTGTCATAGGCTCATCCGAAAACTTCAAAGTAGGTACAATATCTAGAAAGAAGAAGCCTCCCACGCAATGTGAGAGGCTTTTGTAGTACCCACCAACAGTAGTTGACGGAGTGCTATTTTACTTTTGATTATTGACCATTACCGTTGCCATTACCAGATGATTGAGCCGGTGCTGGTGTGGAAGCAGAACTGGATGAGGCTGCCGGTGCACTAGAGCTGCTTGCTGATGATGCTGAAGCAGAGGAAGCAGTCCGGGATGAGGAAGATTCCTCGGTACGGCTGCTGCTGTTCTCACTATCCCGTTCGCTGCTGGATTCGCTCCGGCTGGAACTGGATGCGGATGAGGAACTGCTGGTATCCTGATCGCTATCGTCGTCACTATCATCAGCGGCGTATTCAAGGGCCCACTTGGAGTCCTTGATGACAAACTGCCGCTTGCCGTTGACCCGGACGGCTTCCACCGTGTCCGGCATTGACCAATTGCTTGCGTGGTTCTGACTGTCGAGGTAGTCCATCAGGTCCCGGTATAGGAGGATGGCGGACTTGGTACCCTGATCACTGAGCCCTGGCGATTGCATTGGGTGATCGTACCCGGTCCAAACAGCAATTGAGTAGTTCTTAGTGTAACCAGCCATCCATGAGTCCATGGCACCGGAATGCCCGCTGCCGGATGGGTAGTTGGTCGTCCCAGTCTTCCCGGCCTGGTTAACCCCGTCGAGCTTAGCATCGCTGGCACTACCCTGTTCGGAGGCGTTGAAGACACCTTTGAGCATTTCAGTGATCATGTAGGCGGTGGCCTTGCTCATCGCCCGCTTGCCTTGGGGGTTAAACTGCTTGACGTTGCCATCCTGGGTGGTGATAGAACTGATGTAGTACGGCCTGTAGTAGGTCCCACCGTTAGCGAAAGCCCCATAGGCAGCGGAGATCTGCAGTGGTGAGATGTAGAGGGCGATCCCGCTCTGCAGGGTGTAAGGATCCTTTTGCGAGATTCCGAGGCCATTGACAAAGTCGGTGGCCCGCTTGATCCCAACTTCCTGAAGGGTCCGGATGGCCGGCACGTTCCGTGATTGAACGAGGGCTTCCCGCATGGTCATGGAACCCTTGTACTGGTTATCGAAGTCCCGCAGGACCTTGTTGGTACCAGGGTAGACGAAGCGGGTATCCTGAACCCGTTTGAAGGTTGGCCATTGCAGGTATTCAATAGCCGGACCGTAATCCATCAGCGGCTTAGCAGTTGAACCGGAACTCCGGTTGGTCTGCACAGCCCGGTTAAGACCGTAGACCACATTACCAGTGTGCCGACCGCCAAGCATGGCAACCACTTGACCGTTGTGCGGGTCAGTAACGGCGACCCCGGTCTGCATCTGGTCGCTCTGGAAGGAGACGGAGTTGTTGGCAGCGTCGTAAAGGTGTTCCTGATCATCGAGGTCGAGGTTGGTGTGTACCTTCAGACCGTCGTTGTATGGGTTGTAGCCCTTGGCTTCCAGATCAGCCAGGACCTGCTTGACATAGGCATCGATAACCTTTTCCTTGACTCCGGTACCGTTGTTGGAGGTGTTCCCGTGGTCCGGGTCGAGACCGTCAGTGATGCTTTCACTGGCTGCCTGGTTGGCCTGCGCCTGACTGATGTACTTGCTGCGGACCATGGCGTTCAGCACCTCGTTACGCCGTTGGGTGGCGTACTTGGTGTTGCTTGACAGCGGGTTGTAGTAAGTAGGCGATTGCGGCATCCCGGCGAGCAGGGCCTGTTGTGAAAGGTCCAATTCGTCGAGGTCCTTACCATAGTAGTACTGTGCGGCGGTCTGCATCCCGTAGACCCCGTTACCCATGTAAACCTTATTAATGTAAAAATTGAGAATCTGGTTCTTGCTGAAGTGCCGCTCAACGTTGATGGCAAGCCAGGCTTCCTGGGCCTTGCGCTTGAAGGTCCGGTCGGAGGCTGCGGTTGAGAAGACCGAGAGCTTGACCAGTTGCTGGGTCAGGGTACTACCACCCTGCATCCCGGCAGAGCGGCCGAAGATGTTGGCCGTGGCCGCCCCCATGATCCGAATCGGGTCGACCCCGTGGTGCTTGTAGAAGCGGCGGTCTTCAATGGCGACAACCGCATGCTTGAGGTTATCCGGGACCTCCCCACTCGTCGCGTATTCCCGTTTCTGGGCACCCAGCCGGGAGATAACCCGGTTCTGGTCGTCATAGATTGTCGTGGTGTTCTGCCCAGCTAATTCGCTCCTGCTGATTCGGGGTGCACTCGAAGCGTAGTAGAAGAACAGGGCAGTCCCTGCAACGAATAATAAGATGATGATTCCGAGAATCCAGAGGATGATGTGCTTGACAAGTCCTCCATGTCGCGGTTCATCATCGTAGTCATAGTCATCGTAGTCGGCTCGGTGCCGGTCACTACGAGTCGGTTGATCATTACTTGTCATGATAAACTCCTTTGCGTTCGGCAGCGATAATCTGGTCAACTGCCTTTAGATATGGTAGGCGGGGGTTAAGCTGATATTCAATTTGAAATCCCCATCGCTGGATATCAGTTAGCGCAATTGATTTGCTGCCACCCTGATCGCGCTCGTCCCAATAATGAAATAGAATTGTTGCAGGTAATAGGTAGACGAGGTCTAGATCGGTAAATTTGATGAAGGCAAAACAAATCCCGCCCTGCTTGGCACATTCCCGCATGTGATTGATCTGGTGGGGATGAAAGTTCTTCAAAGGGAAGGAACGGCGATTGCGCGTTTCCTTGGCATCAAAATCGATGTAGCGGCCCTTGTAGATCCCGTTGTAATCAGTAGTCGACGGGCGGCGGAAGTAGGCCTCCCGAATTACAGCCGCACTTCGTTTCGGATAATCGACCTTCACCAACTGGATGGGGGTTGGCTTCTTGTGGATTACCGCGATGTGACGGGCCAGGTAATACTGGTTGCTATGGTTGATTTCATCTTCCAGTGACATTCCTCGCCGGGCGTAGATCGATCGGTGGGGAGTCGGCAAATCACGGTTGGCATGGTATGCTTGCCGCGGGTGCTGGCCATTGGGATAGTGAATAGTCATTTTTTGCATCACTCTCCTAACTAGCCTTATATTATACCAGAATGTCGGTTAAAATAATGATACAGAAATGTTACGGAGGTGGCAGGTGTGCGACGTCTATGGGTAACCGGCTATCGCAGCTATGAATTAAATGTGTTTAAGGACAACGATCCCAAGGTTAAGGTCATCAAAAAAGTCCTGGCCGATCATCTTAAGAACTACCTTGAAGAAGACACTGATGAGTGCTGGCTGATCGCGGGTCCGCAAATGGGGGTGGAACGCTGGGCCTTGGAATGCGGTCTGGCGTTAAAAGAAGATTATTCCCAGCTCAAGTTGGCCCTGATGGAACCGTACACAGGTTTTGACCAGCGGTGGAACGAGGCTAACCAAGAAAAACTGGCGGTGATCAAGAGCAAGGTTGATTTTTCGGCGCCGGTAACGGACCATCCCTACCAGTCGCCGCAGCAGCTGTGGACCTACCAGCGCTTCATGCTGACCCATACGGATGGGATGCTGATGGTGTATGAGGGCAAGCCGAAGTACGACTATCGCCAGGCCCAGTGCTATCAAGAGCAGGAGAATTATCCAATCAGTCTGATCGATTTTGACGAGCTCCAGGAGAGTGCCGTCGAGTACCAGGAGGAACAACGCGAAGAAAATCAGGAATGACTCTTGAATTTACGGCTGAATTTGGTAAAATAATTGTTGTGTCACGTATAGCTAAATAATTGAGGTGTTTGAGTTGGATAACATTAAGTTTACGCCGCAAGATATCTTGCATAAGCAGTTTAAGGAAAAGAACATTGGTAAGGGCTACGATGAGGCTGATGTCGATGCCTTCCTGGACGATGTTATCAAGGACTACGACACTTATAACAAGGAGCTTGACCGCCTGAACAACGAAAACGAACGTCTGCGGACGAAGGTTGATGAACTGAACCGTCAAGTTGAGGTGGGCTCCACGATGAGCGCCCATACCAGCAACCAGCAGCCGGTTTCAAATGCCACCAACATGGATATTTTGAAGCGACTGTCTAACCTTGAACGGCGGGTCTTTGGTTCACAGATCAATGAGGGCAACGGTCAAGACGATTCTCACCTGCTATAGGATACGCTTAAAATTGAATAAATTTGCAAGTTTTGGGTAATTGAGCACAGCTTATGTTGTGTTAGGAAGGTCCATGCTCGCACAGGCTGCGATGCCTGTAGTGTTTGTGCTCGCTGAAAAAATAAGGCGGGGCACCGATTCTTCGGTGACGGCGGAAAAAACGGCTAATGCTTCGGCGATGCCCGAGTATTCCTGAAAAGTGCCACAGTGACGATACAGGTCGGGAAACTGATCTGGTGGAACGCGGTAAACCCCTCAAGCGGTAAACCCAAACTACGGTAGGGGAGCTTTGGATAACGAATTGAAGTGATTCCAGGGGAGAGTTTTTACTCTGAGATAGATGATTACCTCGGGACCATCATTACCTGGTGGTGGTTCTACGACAAAACATGGCCTACAGATGCTTGCAAACAGGTACCCGGATTCGTCCGGGTTTTTTATTTTTAAAATTACAATCGTAGTATAATAAAATTATCTGCTAATGGTGATAAGGAAGCGAGATAAATGAAAACTGTACGCTTAAATAATGATGTGATCATGCCGATGGTGGGCTACGGGACCTACCAGATTCCGGCTGCTAAGACCCGGGACAATGTCCTTCAGGCACTGCGGACCGGCTACCGGCTGATTGACACGGCTCAGTACTACGGGAATGAGGACGGGGTCGGTGCGGCCCTGCAGGAGAGCGGCCTGCCGCGCGACCAGGTGTTTGTAACCACCAAGGTTCAGACCAGCGGTTATCTGGAAACAAAGCGGGGGCTGGACGAGTCGCTGCGGCGGTTCAACAATGATTACTTCGACCTGGTCCTGATCCACTGGCCAACCGAGAACGACCTGGAAACCTACCGGGCCCTGGAGGAAGCTTACTAGGATGGCAAGGTACGGGCGATCGGCCTGAGCAACTTCAACGCGGCCCAGGTTCAGCAGATCATCGATAATTCAAATGTTGTCCCGATGGTGGACCAGATTGAAACCCACCTTCGTTGGCAACAGAAGCGGATGCACGCCTTCCTGGCCAGCCGGGAGATTGTTCACGAATCCTATGCTCCGCTTAGCGAGGGCCAACCGGGCTTCATGGATGCGCCGGAGCTGATTCAGATTGCTGACAAGTACCACCGGACACCAGCCCAGGTTGTGCTGCGCTTCCTCAACCAGGAGGACATTGTGGTAATTCCCAAGACATTGAATCCTAAGCACATGGTGGAGAACCTCGCGCTCTTCGACTTTGAATTGGACAGCGCTGACCTGCATGTGCTGGAGGGACTTGATCGCAAGCAGGCCCTCGACGGCTGGCCGGAATCCATGCAGGAAGATAATTACTAATTTGGGTAGCGGGAACGTGATGGCTGATCACGTTGCCGTTTTCTTATGGTAAAATGTTGGGTAGCAATGTGAATTAAAGGAGAAATTAATTTGGAAAAGTATCAATTGATCGCAACGGCGGCGGCCGGTATCGAGGCTCTGGTCGGCAAGGAGTTGCGGCGCCTGGGCTATGACACTCAGGTCGAAAATGGCCGGGTTCGTTATCAGGGGGATATGAAGGACATCCTGCGCACCAATCTATGGCTGCGGACTGCCGACCGGGTCAAGATTGTGGTCGGCGAGTTCGACGCCCGCAGCTTTGAGGAACTGTTCGACCGGACGAACGACCTTCCCTGGGAAAACCTGCTTCCGGTGGATGCCCAATTTCCAGTGGAGGGGAAGAGTCATCATTCCCAGCTGCACAATGTTCCAAGTGTGCAGGCCATCGTGAAAAAGGCGATTGTACAACGGCTGAGTCATTTCTACCACCGGCGGACCCGCCTGCCGGAAACTGGGGCGCTGTATCCGCTGGAAGTCGCTATTAATAAGGATCACGTTATGCTAACGCTGGATACCACCGGTGAGGGGCTCTTCAAGCGCGGCTACCGGAAGAACAAGGGGGGTGCTCCACTCAAGGAAAACATGGCGGCCGCCCTGGTAATGCTAGCCCACTGGTTCCCAGACAACCCATTTGTTGACCCGGTCTGCGGTTCGGGGACGATCCCAATTGAGGCGGCGCTGTACGGACACAACATCGCGCCGGGGATCAACCGCTCCTTCATCTGTGAACAATGGGTCAACCTGACTCCGGATGGCTTGTCCGATGAGGTCCGCGACGAGGCCGATGCGGCGGCCGACTATGACGTTGAGTTGGAGATCCACGGCTACGATATCGACCAGAACATGATCGACATCGCTGACGAGAACTGCCGGGCGGCTGGGCTGACCCATGACATCACGTTCAAACAGTTAGCCGTCAAGGATTGGCGGACCGATGAGATCAACGGGGTCATCGTTGCCAACCCGCCGTACGGGGAACGGCTGAGCGACCATGCGGCGGTTCATGAGCTTTATCGGCAGATGGGAGACCTCTACCGGCCGCTCACCACTTGGAGCAAGTACATCTTGACCGCTGATATGGAGTTCGAGAAATACTATGGTGCCAAGGCTACCAAGCGGCGGAAGCTCTACAACGGGGCCCTGCGGACGGACCTTTTCCAGTACTGGGGTCACAAAAAACGATAGTTGCCATGAATGCCGTTATGTCGATAACAACGGGCATTTGATTCACTGTGAAACACTGAAAGGTGACAAATAGGTGGCTTCCTCCCTTCGATCACAAGGGGAAAATGGTGTTATCTTATTTTCCTTTGACCATCTGCGTTACGTGCAGATAAATGTCACGAGTCGTTTCTGAGTCAGCATATCCAACGCGATTTTGAATGATATAAAGCGGCGCACCGAGCCCAGCTAATTTATTGACATGAGAGTAGCGGAAAGTATGAGTCGTTAACGACTTATAAATTCCAAGTGCCTTCCGAACGATCCGTAGACGTCCGATCAAACTTCTAAACGCAAAAAAACGTTGGTAAAGCTCAACCACTATAATACTGACTAACTTTAAGCCCGGGTGATAATTCAATCTACATAATAGTCTTGGCCGTACTTTGAAGTACAATGTAGAGTACCGATATGTCGTTATAGGAATAGTTGGAAAACTTTGATACGCCTTGAGTGTCCGAAACAACGGAATATACATCACCCCAAAGTCTAGCTACAGCGGCTAGGCTTTTGTAATTTTATATTACATTTTTGAGCAAAGTATTTTATAGCGGTGGAATTTAATGATGTTTGGCCGGAAATCCCGTGACTTTAGTCATGGGATGGATAGGCCCCTTTAGCGCCCGTTAGGGCG
>NZ_CANCWK010000038.1:0-17033 GCF_947381495.1 Limosilactobacillus galli
AACGCCCTAACGGGCGCTAAAGGGGCCTATCCATCCCATGACTAAAGTCACGGGATTTCCGGCCAAACATCATTAAACTAAAGAGAGACCATGACACGGTACTGCCCGTCACGGTCTCTCTTTGTAGTTATTGTAAATAAATCAGAACAGTTTACCAACACCATAGTGGATCGTAATCGTAATCAACCCAATGATGATGTTTCGAATAACGGCAATCTTTACCAGACCGTTCCCCAGCTTAGAGCTGATGAACCCGGTCAGGGCACTGGTCAGAATCACTGCCAGGATCACTGCGTACCACTTGTAGGCTTCTGGGGCGAAGGTCATCGCCATCAGCGGGAACAGGCCCCCAGCCGCAGCACTGAAGAGGGATGAGAATGCCGCATCCCAGGGACTCAGAAAGTGGCCCAGCTCGATGTCATACTTGATCCGTACCATTGTCTCCAGGGGTTTCTTGTTCAACAGGTCCTTGGCGATCGCCAGTGAGGTTGCCGGAGTAACACCCTTGTCGACGTAGTATTGCTTGACCGCTTCCAGTTCGCCGGCGAAGTCAGTCTTCAGCAGGTGTTCCTCGGTGTTAACCGCGGACTCTTCGGTATCCCGCTGGGTGGAAACGGAGGCATATTCCCCGCAGGCCATCGAGAAAGCACAGGCCAGCAGGTCGGACAGACCCGCAATAAAGATCGTGAACCGGTTAGTGGTAGCCGCCGCCACGGAGACCAGGACCCCGACAACCGTCAGGATACCGTCGTTAGAACCGAGAACCCCCGCCCGGAGCGTGTTCAGTTTCTCTTCCATTGTTTGCTTTTGTCGTTTGATTTTAGCCATGAACACTCATCTCCTTTAGCGGGCAAACAGCTGCCCAATCAGGTAGGTCACACACATCGTCAAAAGGCCCGCCGTGGCGTTCCGGAGCATCGACTTGACCCGGTTGGCCTTGCTCAATACGGCCGCAAAGTAACCGGTAATCAGCAGGGCAATCAGAACCGCAACCATGGTGGCAAAGATCCGGACGTTTTCCGGAGCCATCGTCACGGCCACCATCGGCAAAATCGACCCGGTTGGGAAAGAGATAAATGAAGCGATTGCGGCCGCGTAAGGACTGGTAAATTCCTTAGGATTGAAGCCGTAGCGCTCCTGGACCACAGTCGACAGGGCATCCTTGTCCATCAATTCCTTAGTGGCCTGGTGGGCTAGCTTAGGGTCGATATCCTGCTTTTCGTATTGCTTCTGGACGTAATTAAATTCCTGCTGGTACTGGTCTTTCAGGCGTTGCCGCTCACTGATCAAAGCCATCTTCTGGGAATCCTTCTGGGTGGAAACCGATACATATTCGCCCATACACATCGAAATGGTCCCGGCCAGGCTCCCTGACAGGCCGGAAATTAAAATCGAGTAGGGATTACTGGTTGCCGCCGCCACCCCAATGACGATTCCGGCAACGGAGATAATCCCGTCATTGGCCCCCATCACGCTCGCCCGTAAGACGTTTACCTTTTGGGCCAATGACATCTTTTTCTTTGGCATAGTTTCGCCTTCTCCTTTCTAATTTAGAATCATTATAACATTAAATTGTTGTGCTACAACTATTTTGACAGATAAATCACTGCTAAATTAGAAGCATTCAAAAACTTGTTTACATGGAAAAAGAGGCTGAGAACCACCTCAACCTCTTTTGCATCGTCCCACTTGGAACAATCTTTTATTCATATGTTTGAACTGCTGTCGTCCGAATAACAAAGACGGACGTCCCCGCATGCCGGGTCATGTAGGAAGCCTGTGAACCAACGGCTTTCCGGTTGCCCCACTTACCAATGGAACCAACAACCAGCAGGTCTGGCTGGAAGGCTGGAATAACGTGGTTGCAGATCCGTTCGGCCGGCCGTTCACCATGATCGACAATTGCCGTGATTTTCTTCGGGTCAACACCGTAGTCGATGGCTGCTTGGACGTATTCGTTGATGCGCTTACGCAGTTCATCTTCGCTACTGTGGACATAGTCTTTATCTAGAATCTGGTAAACGCTGACGTGCCCCGTTTCGAGGATGGAAACAATCCCAATTTCAGAACCGTCACGCTTGGCCTTGTCAACCGCGTAGGAAAAGGCGGCCCGGGCGTCTGGTGCGTCATCAACCCCAACGAGGATTCGTTTGAACTTCTTTGGCTTAATTTCGAACATTAGTATACCCCTCTCTATGTTCTCATTTAACGATGAAAGCATTAGCCGCTCGTCTTCGTTAAATTACACCTTTAATGTTACTACTTATCTGCTGTTTGTAAATAATTATTTTGGCTATCCTAAAACAAAAGTCGTACTGATCATACTTTTCCTCGAATCCAGCACTAAATTGACTTTTGACGTTCCTTTGACCGAGAACTATAATTGAGGAGATTGTGTCCATATTGAGGCCATAATTAAGTTTATGTGGATTGAGGAGTATATACCTATGTCAATGATCGAATTCCATAATGTAGAAAAATATTATGGCAAGTTTCATGCACTAAAAAATATCAACCTGACGATTGATAGCGGGGAGACAGTCGTCCTAATCGGGCCGTCTGGTTCAGGGAAGAGTACTTTGATCCGGACAATCAACGGCTTGGATCCGATTCAATCCGGTCAGCTGATCGTCAACGGCTACGACTTATCAGACAAGAAGACCAACATCAATAAGATCCGGCGGGAGGTCGGCATGGTCTTCCAACACTTCAACCTCTACAATAACAAGTCCGTTCTCGAAAACATCATGCTCGCACCCCGGATCGTCCTCAAACGGCCCGAGGATGAGAACCGGGAACTGGCGATGCAACTCCTGGATAAGGTTGGCCTGGCCAGCAAAGCAGACAATATGCCGGCCCAGCTATCCGGGGGCCAAAAGCAACGGATCGCCATTGCCCGCAGTCTGGCGATGAAACCCAAGTGCCTGCTCTTCGACGAACCGACCAGCGCGCTTGACCCCGAGATGATCGATGATGTCCTTGACGTCATGAAGGACATCGCGGAGAACTCCAACATGACGATGCTGGTGGTCACCCACGAGATGAGCTTTGCCCGTGCCGTAGCCGACCGGGTGATCTTCATGGCGGACGGTCAGA
Organism: Limosilactobacillus galli; assembly: GCF_947381495.1. Taxonomy (NCBI): domain Bacteria; kingdom Bacillati; phylum Bacillota; class Bacilli; order Lactobacillales; family Lactobacillaceae; genus Limosilactobacillus; species Limosilactobacillus galli. Next base: position 3,097 of record NZ_CANCWK010000038.1, read on the forward strand.
TCCTTGAAGATGACTCCACCGCCAAGTTCTTCGGCGACCACCCCAGCACGAAGCGGGCCCAGGAGTTCATGAGCAAGATCAGCGGGCACATCATGTAAGGGGGTTGCGTCATGAAAAAACTATGGCACATTCTAGGCTTCGGTGCCCTGCTGGCAATGACCCTGCTGACCCTTTCCGGCTGTGGCCAATCGGTTGCCAAACAGGACGTACTGGCGCGCGATGAACAGAGCAAACAGATTACCTGGGGCGTTAAATCTGATACCCGCTTATTCGGTCTGGAAAATATCCGCACCGGTAAACTGGAGGGCTTTGAGATTGACCTCGCCAGGGCGATGACCAAGAAGATCCTCGGCCCCAATGGCAAATGCGTCTTCGTGCCCGTCACCAGTGGGACCCGGGTACCCCTCTTAAAGAACGGAAACATCGACGCCATCATGGCCACCATGACCATCACCCCGGAACGGCAGAAACAGGTCGACTTCACCCATTCCTACTTCGACGCTGGTCAGTCGCTATTGGTTAAGAAAGGCAGTCCAATCAAAAACATCGGTGACCTGAACCACCCCGACAAGATTGTCCTCGGGGTTTCCGGATCCAACTCCGTGAAAAACGTCGCCAAGGATGCCCCTAAGGCCCGGGTCCTGCAACTGTCCGATTACGCTCAGGCAATGACCGCCCTCAAGTCCAAGCAGGGTGACGCCCTGACCACGGATAACGGGATCCTGTACGGAATGGCCGCCGAGAATCCCGGCTATGAGGTTGTCGGGGGCAACTTTACCAAAGAGCCGTATGGAATTGCCGTCAATAAGAACCAGGCCCGTTTCCGCAACAAGCTCAATTGGGCCCTGCAGGAAGTCGAAAAAGACGGTACTTACAACCGGCTCCTCCTCAAATGGTTCGGCAACGTCAAAGGATTTAATTACCAGGAGATGAAACGCTAATGGCTAACTTAATTGCAACACAATGGCACCCGCTGCTGATGGGGCTTCTCAACACCATTCTCTGCAGCATCATTGCCCTCGTCGGCAGCCTGATCATCGGAACGTTCTTCGCGCTCCTTGAGATTTCCGAAAAGCGGGCCCTGCGGATCATCGGCCGCGTCTACGTCGAGGTTTTTCGGAACATCCCCCTCTTGGTCATCACGATGGCCTTCTTCTTGATTGTTCCCATGTACATCGCCAAGATCAACGGTTTCACGGCCGGGACGATCGGTCTGACCCTCTATACCTCCGCCTTCATTGCGGAAACAGTGCGGGCTGGGATCAACTCGGTTGAGGGCGGCCAGCTGGAAGGGGCCTTGTCCAACGGGATGACCTACCGGCAGGCCATGCGCTACATCATCCTGCCACAGGCCTTCAGGGTCGTGATTCCGCCGCTGGGCAACCAGTTCATCAACCTGGTCAAGAACTCGTCCGTACTGGCCTTCGTGGCCGGCTTCGACCTGATGTACCAGGGAAACTTGATCGCCAACGATACTCTGAAGACTATCCCGACTTACTTCATCGTCGGGATTATGTACCTGATCATCACCCTGCCGCTCAGCTACTACATGCGGCACCTGGAAAAGAAACTAGCTTAGGAGGTGAACGCTGATGCAAAACTTTATTGATGCCTATTCTTGGATCAACATCCGCTTTCTCCTGCAGGGATTGTGGGTCACAATTGAGATCTCCGTAGCCTCCATCGTGATCAGTTTCATCGTCGGTACTCTGCTGGGAATCATCCGTTACGAACAGATCAAATACGTCTCCGCAATCGTCGGTTTCATCATCGACATTATCCGGAACCTGCCCCTGTTGCTGATCATCTTCTTCACCTACTTTGGCCTGCCCAACATCGGAATCAAGCCGGAAATCATCCCGGCAGCCATCATGGCGATGTCCATCTTCGAGTCCGCCATGGTTGCTGAAATCGTCCGTTCCGGGCTCAACTCGATTGATAACGGCCAGACGGAGGGTGCCCTGGCTAACGGACTGACCCGGTGGCAGGCACTGCGGATCATTGTCCTGCCGCAGGCAATCAAGAACATGACCCCGGCCCTGGTCAGTCAATTCATTTCCTTGGTCAAGGATACCTCATTGGCTACCATCATCGTCCTACCAGAACTGATGTACCACGCCCAGATCATTTATGGGCAGAACACCAACTACATCATTCCAATGTTCGTTGCTCTGGCGGTTCTCTACTTCATCGTCTGCTACTCCCTGTCGTTATTGGCAGACTATCTACACCGACACCACGCTTAAAGAGCTAAAAAGCGGCGCCTGATCTTCGAGTGAGTCGAACGTCAGGCACCGCTTTTATTTATCAACAAACTAAATTTTAATACTGAACCATAAAGCCGAAGTGCTGGTCCTCACCGGTAAGCCGGGCAACGTGCCGTTCCATGACCTTGCGGCGCTGGCCAAACATCATCCAGATGGCAATACCGCCGAAGACAGCCAATTCAACAATCACGCTGACCCAGTCCGCCCAGTTAGTGGTTCCCTTCATCAGATCGGAACCGGTCACGATGAAACTCGTCCAGTCGAGTAGGCCGTGCATCACCATCGTCAACCAGAGCTGGCCCGTGTAGACATAGACGACGGCGAAGAACAGGCCGAGGGCGAAGGCGCTGACCGCCTGCAGGATCGTCATATCCCAGTGCTGCAGGGCGGCATTGGACAGGTGGGCCAGGCCGAACAGCAAGGCACTGGTGAAAATTGCCAGCGGCAAGCGCTGTTTAACATTGCGCCAGGCATAGAACAAGATACCCAGGACTGCAAAACGGAAGAGGGTTTCTTCCATCACGCCCGCTTCGAAGGCCGACATTGTCAGGTGCCAGCTGGTCAGGTGCAGATTTGGCCACTGACCGACATTGACCCCGGTGAACACGAGGTCAACCACAACCAGCCCCAACAGGATCCACCAGTTGAAGTCCCCGCTCCAGTGCGGACGCAGACCCGGCCAGGAAAGCTTCCAGGCCCGCATGGCCGTCGTCATCAGGATGAAGTAGGCCACGGTCCCCACGGCCCCGGTCGACAGGGCCAGTAAGAGAAAGTGGTTGTCGATCAGGTTAGTTGGCAGGGCCATCAGCGGCAGGAAGACCACCATCACCGTCCAAAAGGCAAAGATGAACCGCTCAATGCTGAAGGTTAGCTGACTGCCAAGCACACTGGCAAACGGGGCAAACATGATGAAGTAGTAAGCAATCATCAGGGTTACCACGCCCCGGGACGGGAGGTGCAGGAGCACAATTATTTCCCGGGTAATAACATCCCATGCCAAGATCAGGATCAGGGGCTGCGTCAGCACCTGCAACCAGGCGTTAATTCGTTTAACAACCGCGGGCAGCTGTTCCCATAGTTCAACCACCAGGGCAATTGCCAGGATGATCACCGCTACCAGGAGTAGGGCGGCAATCCGGTGCCGGCCAAACTCATAGTTTCGAATCATCATCATGGCAAGAATTAATAAGGTGGCACCGATTTGCACCCGGTACCAAATTTTTAGGTAATCACTTCCAGACATCTGGAGTTCCTTCCTCTCTAAATTGAGTTACAAAATAATTGCTACATCGATGATACCAGAAAAGCGCCATTTATTTAATGAAAAGACTAAAAAAGGTTTGTGATTGCTGAATTAGCACTCACAAACCTTTTTACTTACCAGCTACTTGCTAGCAACCGGTGTCTTTTCGTTTTTCTTACTATGACGATGCTTGTTGGAACGGTGTTGGCGGTTGCCGCCATGGCTGTTATTATTGTTCTCCTGGTGGCTCTTCTTGCCCTCATGCTGATCGTTCTTATGGTTAGAATGACGGTAATGATGATTCTCCGTCCGGTTATCACCGTTCAAGATGGTAATCATCGGAATAATCACTGGCTTCCGGCCCGTTCGGTCAAAGAGCAGCTTCTGCAGCCGGCTGACAATCGTCCGGTTCAGAGCCCGCTGGTCAACCACCTTGTGATTCTTGAAGGTGTTCAGGATGGCCCAGAAGACTTCGTGGTTGGCGGCCTTGATCAGTTCCTGGGACTCGTGCATGTAAACGAAGCCCCGGGAGACGATATCTGGTCCCGCCACAATCTGGTAATCCTTAAGGTCAACCACGGCCATGGCGGTTACCACCCCTTCCTCAGACAGGAGGCGCCGTTCACGAATCTCCGGGTTGCCGACCGTGTCGCCGGCATCCCGACCATCGATGTAGACATCAGAGACACTGTCAATGTGGTCCGCCAACCGGCAGGAGTCCTTGGTCAGCGCTAACACATCCCCGTTCTCAAGGATGAAGCAGTTTTCCTTTGGCACCCCGGTCATCTGAGCCAGCTTGGTGTGAATCTTCTGCATCCGGTATTCACCGTGAACTGGGGCAAAGAACTTCGGCTTCATCAGCCGCAGCATGAACTCTTCATCGATCTGACCACCGTGTCCAGAGGTGTGGATGTTGTTGACGTAACCGTGGATAACTGCGGCGCCGTCTTCTTCCAGTTTGTTGATCAGGGCGTTCACACTGGTGGTGTTCCCCGGAATTGGGTTACTGGAGAAGACCACCGTGTCGCCAGGCTGGATCGAGATCTGCCGGTGAGTCCCGTTGGCAATCCGGCTCAGGGCGGCCATTGGTTCACCCTGCGACCCGGTACACATGATCAGAACCTTCTCCGGTGGGTAGTTGTTGATCTCGTTTTGGTCGATCAGTGAATCCTCAGGAATGTTCAGGTAGCCTAGTTCCTGCCCTGCGGCAATCGCGTTTTCCATGCTCCGGCCGAAGACAGCAATCTTCCGGCCCTGGGCAATGGCAGCATCGGAGGCTTCCCGCAACCGGTAGACGTTGGAAGCAAAGGAGGCGAAGATGATCCGTCCCTTGATCCGTTCAAAGATTCGCCGAATGTGGATATCAACCCATCGTTCCGACTTGGTAAACTGCGGCCGTTCGGCGTTAGTACTATCGGATGTCAACAGCAGGACCCCGTCGGAACCCAACTTGGCCATCTGTTGCAGGTTCGGGCCGGGCAGATTGCCAACCGGGGTCAGGTCAAACTTGAAGTCCCCCGTTTGGACAATTGTCCCCTGCGGCGTGTGGACAGCCACACCGATCGTGTCGGGAATAGAGTGGGTCGTCCGGAAGAAGCTGACCCAGAGCTTCTTAAAGCGGACTTCATCAAATTCATCGATCTCGTGCAGTTCAGCGCTGCGCAGAAGGTGCTTTTCATCCAGCTTCCCCTTGATCAAAGACATTGCAAACGGGGTAGCGTAGATTGGCACGTTCACCTTCTGGAGAAAGAACGGCAGTCCTCCAATGTGGTCTTCGTGACCGTGAGTGATGAAGATCCCCTTGATCTTATCCTTGTTTTCAACCAGGTAGTCGTAGTTCTGAATGACGTAATCAACCCCGAGCAGTTCGTCTTCTGGGAAGAGCACACCACAGTCGATGATGATGATTTCGTCTTGGAACTGGACACAGTACATGTTCTTACCAATTTCGCCAAGGCCCCCCATGGCGTAAAAGGCAACTTCATTATTCTTGATTTTTAACTTTGCCATAATACCTTTCTTTCCTTTTTATTTTATTAGCGTGACTATACTAACGGAAAATAAGTAAACCAAAAGAGCCGCTTGCTAGTCGGCAAGGACGGCCAATTACTATTCAGTTGTCTTATTTTGGGTTAATTTTATCCGTACGTAAAACTACATTTATTTTACCACAAGTCCCAGAGCCAAGATAGTAAAAAAGACCGCGAAACAATTCCGCGGTCTTTGAAAATTTAACGTTAATCTTCGCTTGGCAGCTGTTCTTCCTGATCTTCCCAGGCAACGTCCCAGTCAACTACCGGTTCACCGTCCTCATGGTAGAGCACGTCGGTGAGTTGTTCCATGATTTCAACATAGGCACTCTTTGACAGGCAGTAGCTCTCCGCGGCCAGTGAACTGTGATCCATAAACTTGTTCAGGTTAAGAATTTCGTTGATTGTTCCCATGGCGCCATTGGAAACCTTGGCCCCCAGGATTTCGAGGCTGTCACGCCGGTACTGCTTGATGTAATAGTCAATAAAAGACTTCAAAGCGTGTTCCTTGGCTTCAGCACTCAGGTCAGAATAATGTAATCCTTCTTCACTCACGAGACTCGTTCCTTTCATAATTAAGATAAAAACTCAATTACACCATACCACAATAATCGGCTGAGGTTAAACTAGTCATCAGAAAGCTCACGCAGGTGCAAGGTGGTCCTGCCGTCTTTTTCAACCCGGGCATAGACCTCTTTGGCCGGATCATCATCGAGTCTGCCCAGCTTGACCAGACCATCCCCATTATCGTCCTGTTCAATCCCCTTGATCCGCTCTTCGATAAAGCGATGGAAGGCCTTGCCCAGCGCCCGCCGCTTTTGTTCCTTCTGAACAGCCACCTGCAGAGTGTAGCCCTCATCTAAGTAAAACTTGATGGTGCGAACCTGGTAGGCCGTCAATATGCTAAAGTGATGGTTCTTATTCTGCTGATCCTGCTGGGAGCAGATGTAGCCCTTCCGTTCCCAATAGCGGAGCTGGCTCGGCGATACTCCCGTCACCTTGGCCAGCTCCGTCATGCCGATCTTGATATCGTTACTCTTGAAGATTTCGCGAAACTGTTTTCCTAATACATCCATATACTTTCCTCCATTTGTGAAGTATATTATCATTTAATTTAATCCGTTTGTCAAATTATTTGACAAAGATATCGAAAAGTATTATATTCTTCACATTACTTATTTGCGAAAAGAGGTTTTTACTTGTGAATCACGACGAACAAGCAGTTGATATCACTGGCAAGCCTTATAATCGTGGTCTAATGGTCCTGGTCCTTCTGATCGGGGCTTTTTGTACGATCTTAAACCAGACAATCCTATCAACTGCTTTTCCCGCATTAATGAATGCATTTAACATCAGCACTTCCACCGTTCAGTGGCTGACCACCGGTTTCCTGATGGTCAACGGGATCATGATCCCGGTCAGTGCCTACTTGAGCAGCCGGTTCAACACCAAGCTATTATTCACTCTTGCAATGTCAATCTTCGAAATCGGAACTATCCTCTCCTGGCTGGCGCCTTCGTTTGCGGTCCTGCTTACCGGACGGCTCATCCAGGCGGTCGGTGTTGGAATCAACATGCCACTGATGCAGAATATCATGCTGACCATCTACCCGCCTGAAAAGCGGGGTGCCGCCATGGGGGTCAACGGACTGGTAATCGGTCTGGCCCCAGCGATCGGCCCCACTCTTTCTGGATGGGTCATCGATAACTTCTCCTGGCGCTGGCTCTTCGGGATGATCGTCCCCATCGCCGCCGTCGTTATCCTGGCTAGTTTCTTCTTTGTTAAGAACGTTATTCCAAACCGGCACCCGCACCTCGACTGGCTTTCCGCCGCCATTTCCACCCTTGGTTTTGGGAGCATGCTCTACGGCTTCTCCAGCGTTGGTGACAAGGGGTGGACTGATCCCGTGGTCATCTCAACCATCATCATCGGGGCCATCCTGGTTACCATCCTAGTTTGGCGGCAAGGCAAGCTCGACGAACCGTTCCTGGAATTCAAGGTCTTTGAGAGTGCCGAGTTCACCCTGGCTACCATCCTCAGTTCCATTGTCATGATGGCAATGGTCGGGGTCGAGCTGGTCATCCCGCTCTACCTGCAGATCATCCACGGCATGTCCGCCTTCCACTCCGGACTGACCCTGCTCTTCGGGGCGATCTTCATGGGGTTCATGAGTCCGATCACAGGGAACCTCTTCGACCGTTACGGGGCTAAGCGGCTGGCCGTCACGGGAATGTTCATCCTCTGCGTCGGGACCCTGCCCTTTGCCTTTATTACCCGCGATACGCCAACGATCTACATTGTCTTCCTCTACGCAGTGCGGATGTTTGGGATCTCCATGGTCATGATGCCGGTTACGACGGCCGGAATGAATTCCTTGCCTTACCAGCTGATCTCCCACGGGACCGCGGTTAACAACACCATCCGCCAGGTGGCAACCTCTGTCGGGACCGCCATTATGATCTCTGTTCTGACCAACATTACCAATAACAACCGACCGCACCACGCCTTATTGGTACAGGCCCCGCTGCAGTACAAGGCAAAGATGTTTGACGCCACCCTGATGGGCTACCACGCCGCCTTCTGGTTCGCCATCGCCTTTGCCGTCCTCGGGTTGATCCTGACCTTCTTTGTCACGTCAGGAAACGGAATTCACCCCCGGATCGATAGCGAAGATATTATTAATGATAAGGGAGGCGTTAACTAATGGTTATTATCCTAACCTTCCTCGGTGCCATCTTCTTCTTCTTAAGCGTCATGTTCACCCGGCAACGGGTCTGGCGCGTCATCCTGGTCACCATCACCGGCCTGATCTTTGTCGGCTCAACGACTCTGATGACCCTTAATTACAGTCACCACTTCGGTATGAAAAAGGTCACCACCACCATGACCCGGCGGATCTATCCGGTCAATTCGCAGATGCCGCTGGCCCTTTACCAGCCGGTCGGCACTAATGGCGAAGATGACGTCTACATCTACAAGACCAGTCCACGGCAAACTAAGCCGCAGCACACTCAGGCCAACGAGTACACCCACAGCCAGCTGAAGTGGAAAAATGTTGCTAATCCACAAATTGTCACAACTACAACCCGCTGGCGCTATAAGAGCGACTTCTACAGGTTCCTCTACGCCTGGTCCCGGATGGACGGTACCCTAGTCAAGCGCACCAACACCCTGGAATACCCACGGACCTATGTCCTGCTGACGACCAAGCAGGCTAAGCAGCTGCAGGCCAAGGCAAAGTCCGCCAACGGTCAACAGGCCCAAGCCGCTGCCCGCCAACAAGGACAGGCCTACGTCACAGGACGGGTGCAAGCCGCAATGGCCAAGAACCCGCACATGACCGCTGCCCAGATCCAGGCGGTTTCACAACAGGCCGAGCAAGAGTTCCAGGCCAAGATGGTCCGGGCCATGCTCAAATAATTAATTTAAACTAACAAAACAGCAGACGCTCTTTTCGAGTGGCTGCTGTTTTGTTATGCCATGATATCGTTGAAGTTTGCCGGCAAAGGCGAGGTAAAGCTGAGCTCACGCCGGGTGAAGGGGTCCAGAAAGGCCAGCCGGCTGGCATGCAACAGCTGGTGGTCCGCCTTGCTGATGTCACCGCCATAGAGGGCATCACCAATCAGGGGATGACCAATGGCTGCGAAGTGGACCCGGATCTGGTGGGTCCGACCAGTGTGCAGGCGCACCCGTACACGGGCCCAGCCTTCACCCTGCCCTTCGACCCAGTACTCTGTCAGTGCCGTTTGGCCATCAGCGGCCACCATCCGCCGGGCCTGGTCGGCCACCCGGGCGATCGGCTTATCGATCGTTCCGTGGTCCGCGGTGAAGTTGCCGCCGACAATTGCCGTGTATTCTTTCAGCATCTGGTGCTGCTGAACCTGCTGGCTGATCATGCTGGAGGCCACGTGGTGCTTAGCCACCAGGAGCAAGCCACCGGTATCACGATCAAGGCGGGTAATCAGGTGGGGCCGCTGGTCAGGCGATTGGTGATCAAGCAGATAGCCGACCACCCGGTTTAAGACCGTCCTGTTGGCCACACTTGGGCCGGGAATGGAGGTCATCCCCGCTGGCTTATCGACCACCAGCCAGTTATCATCCTCGTAGACAATTTTCAGCGGATCATGACTGACCGCTACTGTCGGATCAGCCGGCTCTGGTTTCACCTTAATTGTCAGCGGCTGGTTAGGCAGGATTTTGGTGGTTGGTCGAACCGGTCGGTGGTCCACCAAGAACTCCCCTTCCCCCTTCTTGATATCGTTGAAGAGCCGGTGCCCCATCCCCAGTGACTGCAAGAACTTCTTGATCTTGATCGGCTCATCACCAGTGTATTGCCAACTTGCTTCCATATATTGTTTGCCTCCTAATTTTGTGTACAAAAAAAGTTGAGTCAGCCGACTCAACTTCATAACGACGGTCCGTACGAGACTCGAACTCGTGATCTCATCCGTGACAGGGATGCGTCCTAAACCAACTAGACCAACGGACCATTTGACAACATCTAAGAGTATACGTGAATTTGTTTCGAGCGTCAACTACTAATTTTTCTTTGCCCCTCCCGACGGTCCCGTAAATAGCTTATAATATTCGTACTAGTTGTTTTAAGGAGGAGTTGTAATGAAATCACTAGGTATGCGTTTCGAATCCTGGTGGGAAAAATATTCACGAATCATCAAGCTGCTGTTTGTGACCTCCGTCGTCATCTTCGTGGTTCACGACCTCGGCAGCTTCTTCAAAACCGTTGATTGGCATAAGGTAGGCATCGGCCTCACCGAGCTCTCTTGGGAAAAGATTTTGCTCTTGATGATGGCCGGCTGCATCGCCGTCATCCCGATGCTCGGCTATGACTTTGCGGTGACCCGATTATTACCCGGGAAATTTAAGCGTTCCTACATCATCCGCTGCGGGTGGATCACCAACACCCTGACCAACATCGCTGGCTTCGGCGGCCTGCTGGGCTCCTCTTTGCGGGCCTACTTCTACCGAAAGAACGCCAGCAAGAAAGAGATCCTGCTGGCTATCTCGAAGATCGCGATTTTCCTGTTATCCGGGCTCTCGGTCCTGTGTTGGCTGGCCCTGATCATCATGTTTGGTTTCCATGACGGTGGCCACTTTAACCAGTACGCCATCTGGCTAGTTGGTGGTGGGCTCTACTTCCCCGTCGTCTTCATCGTTACCCAGGTCTACAACAGTAACGTCTTCAAGGACGTCACCCCTAAGCTCGAAGCGTTCATCGTCACCAGTTCAACCTTCGAGTGGCTCTTCGTCGCCCTCTTCTTCCTGCTGGTCGGCTGGTGCCTCGGGGTGCGGGACAACCTGATCAGTGTCCTGCCCCTCTACGTCGTTGCCCAGGTTCTGGGGGTTCTCTCCATGATTCCGGGGGCCCTGGGTTCCTTTGACGTCATGATGATCTTTGAGCTATCCCTTTTGGGCGTGCACCAGACGACCATCATCATCTGGCTGCTGCTCTTCCGGATCTTCTACTACATTGTGCCCCTGATTCTGGCAGCCGGCATGTTCCTGCACAACCTGGCCCAACAGGTGAACGAATTTTTCGATGGCCTGCCGCTAATGATGATGCGGAAGACGGCCTACTTTCTGATCACCGCCTTCATGTACATCTCCGGGATCCTGATGCTGCTGACGGCCTCGGTACCGGACCTGACCAGTCAAAACAAGATCATTCAGCGCCTGTACCCATACACCTTCTTCTTTCTGCACCAGATGACCACTATCCTCTTTGCGGTGGCCATGCTGGCCTGCGCCCGGGGGCTCCAGGCTAAAATTAAGCGGGCGTACTGGCCGACGCTGGTTCTATTGCTGATTGGGATTGGCAATACCATCTGGAACTTGGGAACTCTGAGTCTGACCATCTACCTGGTCATTGTCCTGCTCCTGGTTTTAATGTCCCGGCACGTTCTCTACCGGGAAAAGCTCCAGTACTCCATCAGCAAATTCCTGATCGACGGCACCATCTTCGCCGGCAGCTTTGTCCTCTACGTGATCGTCGGCGTGATCAATGCTCCCCAGTACACGAGCAAACACCACATCCCCGACTTTCTCTTCTTCCCCGGCGAAAGTGTCTGGTTCTCCGGGCTGATCGGACTGGTTCTCGGTCTCCTCTTGATGTTCCTGATTCTGCGGCACTTCACCGCTGGTTGGGACCCGTTCAGTGCCGTCCACAGTTTCGACGCTGACCGGGTTCGGGCCGTCATTGACGAGTTCGGCGGTTCCGCCACCAGTCACCTGGCCTTCCTGCGCGATAAAGCTATCTACTACTACCAGGAGAACCAGCATGACCAGCTCTTCTTCATGTACCGCCGGAAAAACGACCGGTTGGTAATCATGGGGGACCCGGTCGGCAACCACGCTGCCTGGCGCCCGGCCTTCCGTCAGTTTATCAGGATGGCTGACAAGTACGACTACCAGCTGGTCTTCTACGAGGTCTCCAGCGAGGTCACCATGCTCCTGCACGAGTTTGGCTTTGACTTCATCAAGACTGGTGAAACGGGGCTGGTTAAACTCGCTGATTTTACCCTCGCCGGCAAGAAACAGCGGTCCCAGCGCGCGCTGATACACAAATTTGACCGGGAAGGCTACACCTTCACCGTCGAAAAGCCGCCCTTCTCTGCCGACCAGCTGGCCGAACTGAAAAAAGTTTCCGACAGCTGGCTCGGCTCCCAGGTCGAGAAAGGCTTCTCCCTGGGCTTCTTTGACCCCTACTACATCAATCAGGCGCCGGTCGGGGTCGTGCGCGACCAGGATGGCAAGATGGTGGCCTTTGCGACCTTCATGCCGACCGGGGGCAAGGAGATCCTGACCATCGACCTGATGCGGCACAGTAAAGATGCCCCATCCGGGATCATGGATAAGATCTTCATCAGTATGTACCAGTATGGCCAGGAGAATGGCTACACCTACTTTGACCTCGGGATGGCGCCCCTGTCCAACGTGGGTGAGTACCAGTTTAGTTTTATCGAGGAGAAGGCCGCCCACTTCATCTACGAGTACGGCTACCACCTCTATGGCTTCCAGGGCCTGCGCCGGTACAAAGACAAGTACGCCTCCGTCTGGTACCCCCGCTACATCGCCTACCGGAAGAAGAATTCCCTGATTGTGACCATGCTGATCCTGGTCAGCGTCGTCAACCAGCGGATCGACCAAAAGAACCGGCACCTCTTCTTCTTCTGGCTGAATCACAACTAAGTTCACTGAACAAGCCACCGCTAACTGCCTAGTTGCGGCGGCTTGTTTTGCTCATAATTTGAATAATAAATCAGCTTAACCTATAATGATCTTTGGAAAGCGTTTACTTCATTTGATTAATTTAGGAAGGCGAGAATATGGCTACTGTATATCTTTCCGCAAAATTACCAACAATCGCGACTAAGCTCCTCGACCAGGCGGGGCTTGATTACGAGGTCTATGATGGTGATGGTTTGATCACCAAGGAGGAACTCCTCAAGCACGTCGGTGACTGCCAAGTCCTGATCACCCCACTGTCAACCCAGGTCGATCAAGATGTCATCGATGCTGCACCCCAGCTCAAATTAATTGCCAACTTCGGGGCTGGCTTCAACAATATCGACACCAAGTACGCCCGGACCAAGGGCATCGACGTCACCAACACTCCATTTGTCTCATCCACGGCTACTGCCGAAGTGGCCTGTGGACTGATGATCGCCCTGATGCGGCGGATCGTCGAGGGAGACCAGCGAATGCGGTCAATCGGCTTTGACGGCTGGGCACCGCTCTTCTTCCTCGGTCACGAGCTGGCCGGCAAGACCCTCGGGATCGTCGGCCTCGGCAGCATCGGGCGCGAGGTTGCTAAGCGGATGCACGCCTTCAACATGAAGATCATCTACACCCAACGGCACCAGGCCGACCCGGCAGTTGAAGCGGCCTGCTCAGCAGAATATGTTCCGTTGGATGAACTGCTCAAGCGAGCTGACGTGATTACCCTCCACTGCCCGCTGACTGATGAGACCCACCACATGATCGACGCGGACCAGCTGAAGATGATGAAGGACTCCGCTATTCTGATCAACTGTGCCCGGGGACCGGTCATCAATGAGGAAGCCGTCCTCAAGGCCCTCATCAACAAGGACATCGCCGGCGCCGCTCTCGACGTCTACGAGAAGGAACCCGAAGTCGATGACGAATACAAGAACCTGGACAACGTCATCCTGACACCACACATCGGCAACGCCTCCGTGGAAGCCCGGGATGCCATGGGTGAGATCGTGGCTAACAACGCCATTGCCGCACTCAAGGGCGACCTGGTCAAGTACATTGTTAATAAATAAAATTAAGCCTTTAAAAATCGAGTAGGAGGTAATTGATTATTTCAATTACCGACCTCTCACACCACCGTACGTACGGATCCGTATACGGCGG
>NZ_CANCWK010000039.1:0-16337 GCF_947381495.1 Limosilactobacillus galli
ACTCCTTTTTTAGTCTACTTTGAGTCTAACCTTGTTAGGCTTTTTTTGTTAAATGTTACGAACTAGCAAATCGCGTATGCTATATTAAATTTTAATGAGAGAAACTAACCGGAAGGGGTCTTATATAATGGCACGAAAAGTTGCAGTAATCGGAATGGGGCACGTTGGTTCAACGGTCGCCCACTATATTGTCGCTAATGGCTTTGCGGACGACCTGGTACTGATTGATACCAATGAAGCCAAAGCCAAGGCGGATGCCCTGGATTTCAAGGATGCCATGGCCAACCTGCCGTTCCATACCAACATCACCGTCAATGACTATGGTGCTTTAGCAGACACCGACGTGATTGTTTCGGCGGTGGGGAATATCAAGCTTCAGGACAACCCCAATGCGGATCGTTTTGCCGAGCTGCCGTTTACCCGGAAGGCCGTTGCTGATGTTGCTGCCAAGATCAAGGAGAGTGGCTTTAACGGCAAGATCGTTGTCATTACCAACCCGGTAGACGTGATCACCTCCCTTTACCAGGAGATCACTGGTCTGCCGAAGGAACACGTCATCGGGACGGGGACCCTGCTGGACTCTGCCCGGATGAAGCGGGCGGTTGCCGACCGCTTGCATGTCGACCCCCGTTCCGTAGCCGGCTACAACCTCGGTGAACACGGGAACTCCCAGTTTACGGCCTGGTCCACGGTCAAGGTCCTTGACCAGCCGATTACCAAGCTGGCTAAGGAACGCGGCCTAGACCTCGATGAGCTGGATAAAGAGGCCAAGATGGGCGGCTGGACCGTCTTTCAGGGGAAGAAGTACACCAGTTATGGGGTTGCCACCGCGGCGGTCCGTCTGGTCAACGTCATCCTCTCCAACGCCCTGACGGAGCTGCCGGTCTCCAACTACCGGGACGAATACGGGGTCTACCTGTCATACCCGGCCGTGGTCGGTCGCGACGGGATTGTTGCCCAGAGCCACCTGGACCTGACGGATGAGGAACTGGCGAAGCTCCAGACATCGGCCAACTTCATCAAGGAGAAGTATGCCGAGAGTCTGGACGCCACGAAAAAGTAGCCAAACATTTAAAAGCATGATACAGTAAGAATTAAACCTACTTAAGGGACTATGACACGCGTCGTGGTCCCTTTTAGTCTGAAGAAAGGAACATTTCAACAATGACCAAAGAAGTAAGAAAGATCATTGCGACGGTTATTTTCTGCGAATTCTTGATCTGTCTGGGGATGAGCCTGATCTTCCCGGTGATGCCCTTCATCAAGAATGAGTATGGCTTCTCGGCCTTCGACATGGGGGTGATGTCATCCCTGTTTGCCTTTGTCCAATTTGTCGCCTCACCGGTGGTCGGCCGGGTCTCTGACAAGTTTGGTCGTAAGCCGATGCTGGTGTGGGGGTTACTGATCTTTTCGCTGGCCGAATTTCTGTTTGCGATTGCCCAACACCTGTGGGCCTTTGATATCTCGCGGGCGATCGATGGGCTTTCGGCGGCCATGTTTGTGCCGACCTCCATGGCCTTGGCCGCCGATTTGACATCGGTCAAGGAGCGGGCCAAGGTAATCGGCTGGCTCTCGGCGGCCTTCAGTGGGGGCCTGATCCTGGGTCCCGGCCTGGGGGGAGTGCTGGCCAACGTCAGTTATAAGTTTCCATTCTGGGTCGCCGGTGGTCTTGGCCTGGTCAGCACCATCGTCGCCTGGGTCCTCCTGCCGCGCAATGACGATGAACGGTTCAAGAGCACCACTAAGAATCCGGAGAGCCAGCTGCTGGGGAGCACCTGGTCGCAGGTAAAGAAGATGATGACCCCGGCCTTGATCATGCTGTTTGTGATGATCTTCGTGGCGGCCTTTGGCTTAGCCGGCTTTGAGAGCATCTACAGCCTGTACGTCAACGAGGTTCACCACTTTGACCTGGCGACGATCGCCCTCGTTCTGACCTTAAACGGGATCATCTCGCTGGTCCTGCAGGTCTTCTTCTTTGAGGGCCTGGTCCACTGGCTGGGGGAAGTACGGCTGATCCGTTACAGCTACTTCCTCAGTGCTGTGGGAACAGTCTTCGTGATCTATGACCATTCACACTGGCAGCTGGTTGTTGCCACCCTGGTGATCTTCGAGGCCTTCGATATGCTGCGCCCAGCGATCACAACACTGTTGACCAAGATGAGTCAGGACAACCAGGGCCTGTTGAACGGGATCAACATGTCCCTGACCAGTGTCGGAAATATCATCGGGCCGCTGATCTCGGGGGCGCTGCTGGACATGAACTACCAATACCCTTACTGGGTGGTAATTGTCTTCTTAGTAGCGGCATTTATCATCACGTTTGGTATGAACAAAATAATTGTGCGTGATTGAAA
Source organism: Limosilactobacillus galli (assembly GCF_947381495.1). NCBI lineage: Bacteria > Bacillati > Bacillota > Bacilli > Lactobacillales > Lactobacillaceae > Limosilactobacillus > Limosilactobacillus galli. The sequence goes on from NZ_CANCWK010000039.1 coordinate 2,355, forward strand.
GAAAGAACCGATGAGTTTTGACGAGTAACTTGATGATGTTGATTGCGGTTGGCTTGTTAGTGGGAGCTTCGTCATTTTCCGCAGCGGAGCCATCTACCTGGGAATCAAGGCGATCGGGTGAAAGACTGGTGAGCAGCTTGGCTGCTCACCAGTCTTTTTTAGTTACATCACGTTGTCTTGCCCGTACTTGCACATCGCCAATAGCGGGCAGTGGGCGCACTTGGGATTGCGAGCGGTGCACTGGTGCCGACCCCAGTAGATCATACTGTGGTGGGCATCGAGCCACTTGTCCTCAGGGACGGCAGCCATCAGGCGGTGCTCAATCTGGAGGAGGGTCGCCTTTTGGTCAACCATGTTAAGGCGGCGGGCAACCCGGCTGACGTGGGTGTCGACCGCAAAGGCGGGAATCTTGAAGCATTCTGCCAGGACCACGTCGGCGACCTTACGTCCAACCCCAGGCAGGCTCATCAGTTCCTTGCGGGTGTGGGGAACCGTACCATTAAAGTCCTTCACGATCGCCCGTGAACAATTGACCAGGTACTTGGCCTTGTTGCGGTAAAGACCCAATCGTTTGATGTATGGTTCGACGTCGGCCGGTTCCACCGCTGCCAGGTCACGGGGACCCGGGAACCGTTGGAAGAGGGCCGGAGTGGTCAGGTTAACCGACTTATCTGTGGCCTGGGCGCTGAGGATGGTCGCCAGGAGGAAGTGGAAGGTGGTGTCGGCCTTGAGAGTCGTGTTGGCCTCAGGAAACTTTTGACGCATGACGTGGATGGCTTGACGGATTTTTTGATCAGTAAGCATAAGAAGACTTCTTTCTATTACGAATATTCTTAGCTAAATTGTCTGCGGGTGGTTGCTATAAGTCAAGTTTAGCCAAAATGAACATTAAAGAAACTTCATTTTGAAATTTAATCTTCCTAATTTAATGATGGAAGCCAGAAATGCACTACTTTGCAAATGAAAGCGATTCCTCTTAATGACCGATGGTAAGGTTATTTAAAATTAAATAAATTAATGTTTGACCTTAAGGAACGGACTTGATAGAATGTATTAAAACTTTTCTTATAATTCTAATAAAATTTTAATAAAGGAGGAAGAGTTATGAGTCTTTGGAAAACAATTACGCGGAAAGAAGATCCGCATGTTTATGAAAGCAAAGACGGCCATCTGGTCCGATCACTGCGGGTGCGGGACTTCCTAGCACTGGGTGTCGGAACCATTGTGTCAACCTCGATTTTCACTCTTCCCGGTGAAGTTGCGGCAATGCATACCGGTCCGGCGGTTGCCATCTCATTCTTGGTGGCGGCCGTGGTTGCTGGGCTGGTGGCCTTTGCATACGCCGAAATGGCAGCGGCCATGCCATTTGCCGGGTCTGCATATTCCTGGATTAACGTTGTCTTTGGTGAATTCTTCGGCTGGATTGCCGGTTGGGCGCTGCTCGCCGAATACTTCATCTGCCTAGCCTTCGTTGGTTCAGGTCTATCGGCCAACTTTCGGGCATTAATCGCCCCTATGGGGTTGAAACTGCCGGCTTCACTATCTAACGCCTTTGGAACCGATGGCGGGGTGGTTGACCTGGTTTCCGTCATCGTGATCGCCCTGGTAGCCCTGCTGATTTCTCGTGGGGTTTCCCGTGCCGCCCGGGTGGAGAACATCCTGGTGGTCTTAAAGGTATTTGCCGTTCTTCTCTTTATTGTCGTGGGGCTGTTTGCCATCAAGGCAACCAACTACGTCCCGTTCGTCCCTAAGTATCATGAAACTGCCAACGGTCCGTTCGGTGGCTGGCAGGGGATCTATGCCGGTGTTTCCATGATTTTCCTTTCTTACATCGGTTTTGACTCCATCGCTGCTAACTCTGCCGAGGCGGTCAATCCGCAAAAGACGATGCCGCGGGGGATCCTCGGTTCACTGGCTATTGCCGTGATCTTGTTCGTTGCCGTCAGTCTGGTCTTAGTCGGCATGCTGCCATACCAGAAGTACGCTAACAGTGCCGAACCAGTTGGTCTGGCGTTGCGGGCGGCCGGGCACGGCGGCGTGGCGGTGGTTGTTCAATCAATCGCTGTGGTCGGGATGTTCACCGCTTTGATCGGGATGAGCATGGCCGGTTCCCGGCTGATCTACTCCTTCGGTCGTGACGGCATGCTGCCGAAGTGGCTGGGGAAACTCGACAAGAACCAACGGCCAAACCGGGCCCTGTGGACGCTGACGATCGTGGGAATCTTAGTGGGGGCCTTCTTCCCATTCTCCTTCCTTTCCCAGCTGATTTCCGCCGGGACCCTGATTGCCTTCATGTTCGTTTCCCTGGGAATCTACGCCCTGCGGAAGCGGGAAGGCAAGGACATCGCCGACCCTTCGTTCAAGGTGCCGTTCTACCCCGTCCTGCCGGCATTAGGGTTCTTAGCTTCCCTGTTCGTCTCCATCGGTTTGGACTACGACGCTAAGCTGTACGCCGGGATCTGGTTTGTTCTTGGCCTGATTATCTACTTTGCTTACGGAATGCGGCATTCCTACCTAAACAAGAGGGAGGCGGATGGTCATGAGTGAAGAGACTAATCGCCAAATCCTGGCAAGAGAGCAGGCGGCCTTCTCAACGGCGGCCCGAATCAAATACTACGACATCGTGATTGACCATGGGCACGGGGCCATCATTACAGATGTCGAGGGCAACGACTACATTGACCTGTTGGCGAGTGCGAGTTCGACCAACACCGGTCACGCCCACCCGCGGATTGTAAAGGCTATCCAGGACCAGGCGGCCAAGATCATTCAGTACACGCCGGCTTACTTTGCAAACTCCCAGGCAGCCCGCTTGGCCCCGCGGCTGGCGGCCCTGGCGCCGATGAGCGGTCCGGTTGAAGTCGCCTGGGGAAACTCCGGGTCGGATGCCAATGATGCCATCATCAAGTTCGCCCGGGCATATACCGGTCGGCAATACATGGTGTCCTTCACGGGGGCCTACCACGGCTCAACTTACGGTTCCATGACCCTTTCTTCGGTTACCCTGAATATGAGTCGCAAGATGGGCCCGTTGCTTCCGGACGTGGTTAAGGCCCCGTTCCCATCACCGTGGGACCGGTTGCCGGACGAGAGTGAGGACCAGTTTGTGGACCGGATGTTTGCGGCCTTTAAGCAACCGTTTGAAACCTACCTGCCGGCTGAGGAAACAGCGGCTATCCTGATTGAGCCCATCCAGGGTGACGGTGGAATCGTCAAGACGCCGCCAGCCTACCTTCAACGGGTCTATGACTTTGCCAAGGAACATGGAATTCTCTTCGCCATCGATGAGGTTAACCAGGGGATGGGCCGGACCGGGAAGTGGTGGTCCATCCAAAACTTTCCTGGCATTGAACCCGACCTGATGTCAGTCGGCAAGTCCCTGGCCTCCGGGATGCCGCTGAGTGCCATCATTGGCCGCAAGGAGATCATGGAGTCCCTGGGTTCGGCGGCCAACGTCTACACCACCGCTGGGAATCCTGTTACCACGGCGGCGGCCAACGCCACGCTAGACGTGATTGAGGACGAACACCTCCTGGAACGGTCAACCCGGTTGGGCAAAAAGGCCGCGGCATTCTTTAAGGAAGAGCAGGCCAAGTATGACTTTATTGGCGACGTGCGGATGTACGGCCTGGACGGGGGAATCGATATCATCGACCCCGCCACGGGTAAGGGGGATGTTGAAGCGACAACCAAGCTGATGTACCGGATCTTTGAACTCGGCGCCATCATCATCAGCCTGCGCGGCAGTATCCTGCGCTTCCAGCCGCCGTTGGTCATCACCGAAGAGCAGCTTAACCAGGCCTTTGCGATCATCGACCAGGCCTGTGGTGAGCTTGCGGCCGGCAAATTGAGTCTGCCTAATAATGCCGCCGAACTCGGCTGGTAATCCCTATCGAAGGGGCTGTGACAAAAGTTCCTTGAAATAAAAGAACCATTCGGAATTTCCAAAGAAATTCTAAATGGTTCTTCCTTTTTTCTTGAAGTTATATGAATATGAAGACGGCCTTCCGGCCATTTTCTTCATGTTCAATGCCATTAGGGCAATTCCAATTTGCCTTTTGGCTTTCTTAAGACCACGGACCGTGAATCTCTTGAAACCCAAATAAGCCTTCAAATTGCCAAAAACTGATTCTACATCGTATTTCCGACGCGAATAAGTATTGGAATTTAAAAGCGACTCGCGAGCTTTAGCCTTAAAATATTCCCACTGTGGATTCACCATAATAGATTTGATATTTCCACGGGGCGTTAATGCTTGAGGAATAACCTGATGATTTTCATCGTACTTTTCAGCTTGATACAATTTGAAATCACGACGAAACTTATACTTATCATTGCGATAGGCATAACGTTTGAAATTAAAGCGGACGCCATACGGATCAATGTAGTAATCATCAGCTTCATGATATTCCCAGTTCATCACTTTACGATCATCAGAACGCCATTTACGACTATTCTCTTTGAGCATGGTGCTGTAAGGAATTAGAGCTGTACAATTAGGCAATTCGTCCTCAATATACTTGTAATTACTTTCCGAACCATAACCAGCATCGGCGACAATCTCTCGACCCAAAACGCCGTTTTGGTCGAGTTGGTGAAGGAAGGGAATCAGAGTTCTCGTATCAGTAGGGTTCTGCATTAGGCTATAACCAAGGACATATTGTGAATTGGTCATAATTTGAAGATTGTATGCCGGCTTAGTTTGGTCATTTCGCATGGGATCTTCTTTCAGACGCATAAAAGTGGCATCATGATCAGTTTTGGAATAGCTATTCCGTTGACCAGCAATCTGGGCCTGGGTTTGATATTCAAGGTGTTTTTGACGACAGCGATCCAGTGCATGAAGGTACTTTTTAGCATGGCGTCGCTCTTGTTTGGCTGGGTTAGGCGAAACCTTTGCGGTTTCGCCTAACCCGTTGATTCAACTCCTCGATTCGCTGTTCGAGTAATGCAATAACAGTGTCAAGTTGGTCAATGTCGAACTTCTCTTCATCGACATTGATTTTAACCTCTGCCTGTTTAATCTCATGAATTAATCGACGAGCTTTCTCAACATTCAATTCACTGTACTTAATTGTCCGTTTTTTCCAAACAAAGGAATATTTATTGGCATTAGCTAGGATCTTAGTACCATCAATAAACGAGGCCTCCTCAATCATTCCTTGAGCTTTTAAGTAACTGTGGAATTCTTTGAAGCTACTTTGAATCATTTCTTCTAGCTCTTCGGAAACAATAAAGCGAGCAATGGTCCGATACGTTGGCCGTTGTTCTTGAGTTAGCCACATCGCTACTAGATTTTCACGAGCAAAGCGTTCAATTTTCCAGCAGGAAATGATTCCATAACTATAGGCCAGTAGGACTAGCTTTAGTAGCATGCGTGGATCATACTCTCTCGGGCGACCCATTATTCTAGGTCGACGGACAGCCAGACTTTCAGCTAAACGATTAATATAGTGTGCCGGATGACTCGATTCAGGTTCATAAGCAGTAGGTATGTTCAAACTAAGTTGATTCATGTTATAATGTGTATTCAAGGTTTTGTATCCTTTCGAGGGTATTTGAGAAGCATCGACGGTCAGGTCGGTGCTTTTTCTTTTACTAATTTTAAAGGAAAACGGAGTTAAATGAAATCCGAAGATTTCATCTAACTCCGCTTATTTTTGGGGACTTATGTCACAGCCCCATTTGTCATTGGGGAATGATTTGCCTTTTAGCTATTTGGTCAGTTATACTTTAAACGCCGCCTTAGCTCAGATAGGTAGAAGCACATCCATGGTAAGGGTGACACGGCGGTTCAACTCCGCCAGGCGGCTTATATAATAGTGAATGGAGAAACGCTACAAAACGTTTCTCCATTCTTCATGTTATGGCTAATTTTCAAATACCATCTGCTGGCGGAGGGCGTTATAGATCGATGGCCGGGCGCCGAGCAGCATGCTGGTGTAGTAGGCGACAAAGGTGAGCAGCATCATCGGGAAGACCTGCTGGATGGTGCCGACCATCTCAGTGACCAGCAGGATAGCGGAGAATAGAACCCCCTCTGCGGCCCCAAAGTAGGCGGCCATGCTGATGGCGATGATGTTTAGGTAACAGCTAGCTGGGATAATGCCGGTGTGGATCATGACGATTCCAGCAATGGCGCCGATCACGCTTCCCAGGACGAAGATCGGCATGAAGATACCGCCGGGAACCGTGGCCCCATAGGTCAGCATGGTTCCAAAGAAACGCAGGACGAGGAACAGGACCATCATTCACAGAAGCGGCAACCAGTCGGCATGCAGACTGGTGTCGGTCACGTACATAATGAAGTTGTGGCTACCCCCCGAGAATGTGCGGGTTCCACAGGCCGACTGGGATGACCAGCAAAAGGGGCAGGATGCTGTGGTAGTAATTAGGCAGGATCGTGAACTTCCGGTACCACCACTTGAGGTTAAAGATGAAGTACTGGAAGAGGAAGGCCAGTGCGCCGATTGCCACGCCAAGGACGATCAGCCACGGATAGGCGCCGGTTGGCAGGCCTGTCTTGATCGGCAGGTAGAGGCAGGGCTGGGTGCCGAAGAAGGGGAAGGTGACGGCATCGGCCGCGGTGGCGGAAACAAAGGCCGCGACCCAGACTTTGGCATGGAAACGGTGGGTGACTTCTTCTAAGAGGAAGACCGTTCCGGCCAGGGGAGCACTGAAGGTGGCGGACAGTCCGGCCGCCACGCCGCATTGGAGAAGAAGGTGCTCATCTTCTTTTGACAATTTGAAGACCTTCTCGGAAAGCCCTTGACCAATGCAGGACCCAATTTGAATGCAGGGCCCCTCCCGACTGAGAAACAGGCCAGGGCAGATTGTCAAAAGACCGCTGACAAACTTGCGCCGCAGGACGGTTCACCAGTTCATCCGGTGCTGGCCAAGCAGAATCGCCTCGATCTGCGGGACCCCGGACCCCACCAGGTCGGAGAGATCAGCTTTGATGAGGCAGCCGATCAACCAGGCCACGAGGATGGTGCCGAGGGCGTAGGGAAGCAGCCAGAGCGGATGGTGACCGAGAAAGGGGTAGACGATGGTCAGGAGACGAAGGGTCTGGTCGATGATCCAGCGAAAGACGCTGACCACCAATCCGGTGACCAAACCGACGACGATCCCGGCCCAGATATATTTGAGAAATGGGGCCGAGAATGGTTTAGCGAGGACATTCTTGGCCGGTGATAGTGCGCTTGTGAGTTATCTAATTGAGACACCTTTCCTTGAAAAATAAAGTTGCATCCCCATTATAGATCAACCGCCGCGCCTAGCATCGGCTATGTTAAAATGAAGCTAACTTATTTACAGGAGGAATGTTATGGAGTTTATTGCAACCTTAGCGGGCCTGCTGCTGGCAACCCAGGTAGTGGCCCACCTCTGCCGGCGGGTGGAGATCCCCGAGGTAATCGGCCAGATCCTGGTCGGCATCATCGTCGGTCCGGCCATCCTGAATTGGGTCCACCTCGACGGCATGATGAATGAGTTCCAGGAGATTGGAGTCATCATTCTGATGTTTATCGCCGGGCTGGAGAGTGACCTCTCCCTGCTCAAGAAATACTTACGGCCGGCTGTGATTGTCGCGGTCATCGGGGTCGTTGTCCCAGTGATCGTGATGGGCGGGGCCAGCTACCTGTTTGGCTTCACCAAGATGGAGTCCCTCTTTATCGGGGTCATCTTCTCGGCTACCTCGGTCAGTATTTCAGTGGCGGTCCTGCGGGAGTTCAACCGCCTCGACAGTCGGGAAGGGGCGACGATCCTAGGGGCCGCAGTGGCTGACGACATCATCGGGGTGATCATGCTGAGTATCATGATCAGCATGATCAACGGTAGCAAGGGCGGCCACACTAACCTGCCGCTGGGGCTGGCCCTCCTGTTGCAGGTGCTCTTCTTCGGGGGCACCTACCTGGTAGTCCGCTGGTTGGCTCCGTACCTGATGCACCTAAGTGAACGCCTGCTGACGGTGGCCGCGCCATCGGTAATGGCGATGATTATCTGCCTGGGGATGGCCGCCCTGGCCGATTACGTCGGCTTAAGCGGGGCGGTTGGCTCCTTCTTTGCCGGGATTGCGGTTGCCAATACCCACCGGAAGAAGACAATTGACCGGAGTTTCATTCCGATCGGTTACGCCCTGTTTATTCCCCTCTTCTTCGTCAGTGTCGGTCTTAACATGCGCTTCGACAACCTTCAACGCTCGTTTATCTTTGTGATCGTCATGACGATTCTGGCCTGCCTGACCAAGCTGGTCGGCTGTGGCGCGGGGGCCAAACTGTCGGGCTTTAACCTGCCGAGTTCCTACGTTGTCGGGAGCGGGATGGTGGCCCGGGGTGAGATGGCCCTGATCACCGCCCAGATCGGTTATGAGGCCCACCTGATGTCATCGATGTACTACTCCGACGTGATTACCGTGATTATCCTGGCTACGGTGATAGCCCCGTTCATGCTCAAGCACGCTTTGAAGGCGGCCCATGAAGAATAATGAAAAAGAGACTGGCAGAGTTGCCGGTCTCTTTTTACGTCAAAGTCTTCGTTGGCGACGGATCGAATGGAAGATGCTACAATATTATATTGCCAATAACGAGAAAAGAGGGTAAGCATGGGAGAACGAGAAGAGAAACAGCAAGAACAACAGCGCGTCAACAGGGTCATCACCGAGATCAAACGGCAGATTGATGAAACAGCCACCGCGGTGGAGGCCGCCCATAAGGAAACCTGGGCCGTGGAACGCAATTACAGCGAAAACGCCTCGATCAACCGCTATGAGGTCGATGATATTGCCGAGTCGCGATCAATGTTGGAACAGCAGCGGCAACTGGTTTCCCGGGCCGCCGAGAGTGAAACGATCTTAAAACACCAGCTGGCCACCTTGAAGGGCCTGCAGGGGTCACCATACTTCGGCCGGATTGACATCAAAGATCCCGGGGAAGATGAGCCGGAATCACTCTACATCGGGACCGCCTCACTGATGAACGACGATAAAACCGACTTCCTGGTCTATGACTGGCGGGCCCCAATCGCCGGAGTCTACTATAACGGAACCCTCGGCAAGGTCAGCTACGAAACCCCGGCCGGTACCCAACACACCGAACTGGTCAAGAAGCGGCAATTTACCATTAAGAATGGCAAAATCACCAACATGTTCGACACCAACGAGACAGTCGGCGACGAACTCCTCCAGGCGGCTTTGGGCGAGCAGAACGACCAGTACATGCATAACATTGTGGCAACGATCCAGAAGGAACAAAACGACATCATCCGGGATACCCACAGTGACCTCCTGCTGGTTCAGGGGGTTGCGGGGTCCGGAAAGACCTCGGCCATCCTGCAGCGGATCGCCTACCTGCTCTACCACAGCCGAACCGTCCTGAACGCTGACCAGATTGTTCTCTTCAGTCCCAACAACCTCTTTAGTCACTACATCTCCGAGGTTCTGCCCAGCCTGGGGGAACGCAACATGCGGCAGGTAACATTAGAGGGCTTTGTCCGCCGGCGTTTTGAGGGACTGAAGGTTGAGAGCCTGTTTGAACGCTACGAGACCCGGCAGGCCCACCCGGACGCCAGCCGGGCGATCGCCGACTTCATGGAAGGGGTCACGATGATGAACCAGGTCCGTCAGTACGCGGCAAGTTTGACCGACCAGGACCTGCAGTTTAGCGACCTTCGTTTCAACGGCCGGGTCTTCTTCAGTGCTGACCACATCCGCGAGGTCTATGAATCGCTGCCGAGCGCAATGCATCCCGCCGACCGGATGGTGCGGTTAAAGAACAAATTGATTCGGGAGCTCCAGCACCGGGTCCGGATCGAGGCCAAGAGCGACTGGGTGGCTAAGGAACTCGATGACCTGGATACCCAGCAGCTGCACCGCCTGTACGGCAAGAAGACGGTGGATGACTTTGCCGATGAGGATGCCCAGTATGCCTACCTGTCGCGGCGGTGGGCCAAGCGCCGGCTGCGGATCATCGCGGATGCCATCTATAACAACTACTTCCTCGACTTCTACAACCAGTACGAGCGCTTTCTTCGTCAGGTGACCCTGCCTAAAACGATCAGTGTCCGGGAGTGGGCGGACATGATTGCCGCCTACCAGGACGAGATCGAGTTTCACCGACTGGAACTGATGCACGCGGCCCCGCTGATGTACCTGCGCGACCTGATCACCGGCAGTGGGCAGAACCGCTCCTTCCAGTACGTCTTCATCGATGAGATGCAGGATTACTCCCTGGCGATGATGGTCTATCTCCGTCACGTCTTTCCGCAGGCCCGCTTCACTGTCCTCGGCGACAGTGAACAAGCCCTCTTCAAGCCGCTTCAGTTGCCAGAAACGATGTTGAAAGAGCTCAGCGGGGTTCTTGATGCCAAGCACCCGAACCTGATTGCCCTGCGGCGGAGCTACCGGTCGACCAAGGAGATCACCGACTTTGCCAAGGCCCTGCTGCCCGACGGCGACCAGATTATTTCCTTTACCCGGCACGGTGCCAAGCCGCGTCTGCTGGTGCGCTACTCAGCCGCCAGCGCCCGTCAGGCCTTAGTTGACGAGGTAAATAAGCTGCATCAGGACAACGAGACGGTGGCCATCCTGACTAAGAACCGCCAGCAGGCTCAGGATGTCTACCAAATCCTGCACCGGCAAAAGCTGGCCGACCTCCACCTGCTCAGTGAGGAGGACAGTGCGTTGCCGACGGGGATCCTCGTTCTGCCGATCTACCTGGCAAAGGGGCTCGAATTCGATGCCGTCCTGGCCTACGCTGTGTCAGCGGATAACCTGAAGAATACCGATGCGGTGGGGATGGTTTACACGATGGCTTCGCGGGCCATGCACCAGCTGACTCTTTTGAGTAATGGCCCGGTCAGCCCGGTTTTGAACGCCAAGGCCTGTCAGAACCTGGTAATTGAACACGAAATTGTTCAATAAAGTGGCTGAAAGTGCTTTCATAACGAATCGAGATATGATAATCTTATGATAGTGATTTGAAAAGGAGACGTTCGTTATGGTTAAAGACGAATACACATTAGTTTTAGTAAAGCCTGATGGTGTCAAGACCCGCCACATCGGTGAGATTATTACCCGGATTGAGCGGAAGGGTTACAAGATCGAAGCCCTGAAGATGATCCAGCCAACTGAAGAATTGCTGCGGCAACACTACGCTGACAAGGTTGACAAGCCATTCTTCCCGGACCTGCTGGAATACATGACGGAAGGCCCAATCGTGGGAATCGTGGTTTCTGGGACCAACGTTATCAAGGCCATCCATAACATGGCCGGTGCCACCAACCCAGTCGAAGCCGAATGGGGAACCATCCGTGGTGATTACGGTCGTGAATGGCCAGATGGCAACCTGCGGAACATTGTCCACACCTCTGATGAACCGGCTAGTGCAGCTCGGGAAATCAAGATTTGGTTCCCAGAATTTAAGTTCACCCAACCAGACTAAGATCTTAGTGAATGGTTGGCGCCGATCCATTCAGAATAATTATTTCCATTTTGAGGCGCTACATAGCGCCTTTTTGTTTAGTTAAGGGGGACAAATAATGAGTATTCATGTCAACGAAGATCAAAAGCTTTTCCACTTGCAGACGGCCAAAACCAGTTACATCTTTAAGATTTTAGAGAATGGCAATGCGGGGCAGCTCTATTACGGACCGCGGATCCCAGTAAAGGACGACTATGCCAACCTGGCCAGTCGGGAAGAGCACGACTGCACCAACACCCTAACTGTGGAGCAGAGTGACTTCCAGCTGGAACTGATCAAACAGGAGTATGCCGGCCTGGGCAAAGGGGATTACCGTTACCCGGCCTACCAGATCACCTACCTGAATGGTTCCCGGACCTCGGAGTTTACCTACACCGGCTACAAGATCACCAACGGCAAGCAGCGGTTGGCCGACCTGCCATCCAGCTTCGACGACCGGGGCGATGATGCCCAGACCCTGACGGTGGAGTTCAAGGACGAACTGGCCAATGTGATCTTGGAACTGCACTACACGGTCTTTAAGAAGGAAGACGTGATTGTGCGGAGCGCCACTTACACTAACCACGGCGAACCGATTACCCTTAACCGGGCCCTGAGTACCCAGCTCGACCTGCCGGACAGTGATTACGACATGCTCCAGTTTTCCGGCTCTTGGGCACGGGAACGGCACCTTATTCGGACCCACCTGCGTTCGGGTGTCCAGAGCATCAGCAGCCTGCGGGACGCCTCCAGCCACCAGCAGAATCCATTCTTCATCCTGGCCCGGCCGCACACCGATAATAACCAGGGGAGTGCCATTGGATTCAACCTGATTTACTCCGGGAACTTCCTGGATTCCGTCGAGGTGGACCAGTTCGATACCACCCGGGTCCTTGTCGGCATCAACCCCGACGAGTTTGCATGGCACCTGGACGACGGTGAAAGCTTCCAGACACCAGAAGCTGTAATGTCCTACACCGCAGACGGTCTGAACCAACTGAGCCAGCAGCTCGGGGCCTTCTACCAGGACCATCTGATCAACCCCCACTTCGCTCATGAGGAACGTCCGGTCCTGATCAATAACTGGGAAGCCACCTTCATGGACTTCAACGAGCAGAAGCTGATGCCAATCGTTGACAAGGCCCACGAGCTGGGCATTGAAATGTTTGTCCTGGATGACGGTTGGTTTGGTCACCGTGACGACGACAAGTCCAGCCTGGGGGACTGGTTCGTGGACGAGAAGAAGTTTGCGGACGGGATCGACGGCTTTGCCAACGCGGTCCACGCCAAGGGGATGAAATTCGGTCTCTGGTTCGAACCCGAAATGATCTCCCTCGACAGTAAGCTCTATGAATCCCACCCAGACTGGATGATTGCTACGCCTGGTCGGCAGAGCACGCCTGCCCGGAACCAGTTTGTCCTCGACATGAGCCGGAGCGAAGTGGTTGACTACCTGGTTGACCACATCAGCGCCATCATCAAGAAGACGAAGCTGGACTACATCAAGTGGGACATGAACCGGAACATTACCGAAATGTACGGGAACCAGTTACCGGCTGACCGGCAGCTGGAGTTCGCCCACCGTTACATCCTCGGCGTTTACCAACTATATGCCCGCCTGACTAAGGCCTTTCCAAATGTCTTGTTTGAATCCTGCGCCTCCGGTGGTGGCCGCTTCGACCTCGGGATGATGTACTACGCTCCGCAGGCTTGGTGCAGTGATGACACTGATGCCATTGAGCGGATTAAGATTCAGGACGGAACCTCTTACGGTTACACTCAGTCGATGTGGGGGGCCCACGTTTCGGCCGTTCCAAACGACCAGGTTGGCCGGCTGACCTCCATTGATACCCGGGCGGCCGTGGCCTACTTCGGCGACTTTGGCTATGAATTAGACATCACCAAGCTGCCGGAAGACCAGTTGGCAACGATCAAGAAGCAGGTGGCCTTCTACAAGCAGTACCGGCACCTCTTCCAGTTCGGTAAGTTCTACCGCTTGGAGAATCCGGATACCAACAACGACAATGTTTACGGCTGGCAGGTCGTCAATGCTGATAAGAGTGTGGCCATCGCAGCCCGCTTCCAGATCCTCAATGGCGCCAACCCGGCCTACATCCGGGTTTACTTCGCGGGTCTGGATCCTGAGAAGACCTACACGGTTAATGACGGTCAGGAGAAGTTCTCCGGGGCCGAGCTGATGCACGTCGGTTACTTTGTTCCACGGATCATGGACCGGACCAAGCCGGAGAAGGATCCGTCCGACTTCAGCAGTCGCCTGTTCGTGGTCAAGGAAGCTTAATGAAACTCAATTGAAGACACTAAAGGAGCTGTGGTCCAACGTACAGTTGGCTCACAGCTCCTTTTTAATGATGTTTAGCCGGAAATCCCGTGACTTTAGTCATGGGATGGATAGGCCCCTTTAGCGCCCGTTAGGGCGTTTTTTAGTTTCGTTACGTCAATTGCTAGTTTGTAACATTCCAAATTTTGCTAGATTATTCGTCATGACAAGTGCCTCGATCTGTGCTTG
>NZ_CANCWK010000040.1:0-16097 GCF_947381495.1 Limosilactobacillus galli
TCCTGTACTGAATCTTATGTCTTCAGTATAGGGGGATTGGTCGACCGCGCCTAGACGTATCGTTATTGACTACTTACACTAAACAAGCCCAAGATGACTTTGAAAATCAGATTGGTAAAATTGATAAACTTTAAAATCAAAAAAGCGGTACCGGATAAAGATTCCAGCACCGCTTTATTTTTGCCCATTTTGTGCCCATTTGAGGGCTAGCAAAATCAGCATATTAATTTTATTATTATTTAATTATAGGTCAGAGAACAGGTCAAGCTGGTTGCTATCTGGCAGTCCGTCTAATACGTGATTTTTGGTGAGGAAATCGATCAGCGTCTTGGAAACCTTCCCCCGTTCGGCAAGGTCTTCCTTAGACAGGAACGGCTTCTCTTCCCGCGCCGCCACGATCTGCTTGGCAACGTTCAGCCCCAGGCCTGGCACAGCCCGGAACGGTGCGATGAGGCTGTCCCCATCAATCAGCCAGTTGGAGGCGTCGGACTTGTTGAGGTCGACCATCTTGAACTTGAAGCCCCGCTCCAGCATCTCATTGGCCAGCTCCAAGATCGTCAGCAGATTCTTGTCCTTAGCGCTGGCGTCGTTCCCCTGCTCGTTGATCTCCGCCATCCGGTGCTTGACCGCATCCTTACCGTGGGCCATGGCGACCACATCAAAGTCGTCCGCCCGCACAGAGAAGAAGGCACAGTAGTAAACCAGCGGGAAGTAGACTTTGAAGTAGGCAATCCGCAGGGCCATCAGAACGTAGGCGGCCGCGTGGGCCCGCGGGAACATGTACTTGATCTTCAGACACGAGTCCATGTACCACTGCGGCACGTTAGCCTTGCGCATCTTTTCCTGCCACTCATCAGGGATTCCCCGACCGTGACGCACGGATTCCATCACCTGGAAGGACGTTTCAGAATCCAGACCGTAGTGGATCAAGTCGGTCATGATGTTGTCACGACAACCGATCACGTTGGCAATCGTGGCGGTCCCGTCCTTGATCAGCTCCTGGGCGTTGTCCAACCACACACCCGTCCCGTGCGACAGACCAGAAATCTGCAGCAGTTGAGAATAATTCTTTGGGTGCGTATCGTTCAGCATCCCCCGGACAAATCGGGTCCCGAACTCGGGCAGCCCCAGGGTCCCTGTTTTACTCTGAATCTGCTCCTCGGTCACCCCTAATTGCTTAGGGCTGGAGAAGAGCGACATCACGCCCGGATCATTCATTGGGATGGTCCGCGGGTTGATTCCGGACAGGTCCTGGAGGGCACGAATCATCGTCGGGTCATCGTGACCCAGGATATCCATCTTCAGGATGTTATCGTGGATCGAGTGGAAATCAAAGTGGGTCGTCTCCCAGGCCGCACTCTGGTCATCGGCTGGGTACTGAACCGGCGTAAAGTCGTAGATGTCCATGTCGTCCGGCACGATGATGATCCCGGCCGGGTGCTGACCGGTCGTCCGCTTGACACCCGTTGCCCCCTTGGCGAGCCGGTCTTCCTCGGCCCCCCGGAACTGGACGTCGTTGTCCCGCTCGTAGGCCTTGACGTAACCATAGGCGGTCTTGTCCGCCACGGTCCCGATCGTCCCAGCTCGGAACACGTTCTTTTCGCCGAAGAGGACCTTCATGTAGTTGTGGGCAATCGGCTGGTAGTCCCCGGAGAAGTTCAGATCGATATCCGGCACCTTGTTCCCCTTGAATCCCAAGAAGGTTTGGAACGGGATATCGTGACCATCCTTCACCAGGAGGGTCCCACACTTCGGACAGTGTCGTTCTGGCAAGTCAAAACCGGAACTGTACTCCCCTTTGGTGTAGAAGTGGGTGTATTGGCACTTTGGACACCGGTAGTGCGGCGGCAGCGGATTAACCTCGGTGATCCCGGACAGCGTGGCCACCACACTAGAACCAACCGAACCACGGGAACCAACCAGGTAGCCGTCCTTGTTGGACTTAGCAACCAGACGCTGGGCAATCAGGTAAATGACCGAGAACCCATTCTTGACGATACTGTTCAGCTCTAGCCGGACCCGGTCACGGACCAGCTTCGGCAGCGGGTCACCATACCAGGCCTTCGCGGTGTTCCAGGTCCGGTCCTGGATTTCCTGCTCCGCCCCCTTCATGTGTGGGGTGTACAGGCGATCCTTAACCGGTCGAATGTCGTTGTCGATCATATCGGCCACCTTGTGCGTGTTGTCCACCACAATCTCGTGGGCCTTTTCATCACCCAAGAAGCTGAATTCTTTGAGCATCTCGTCGGTGGTCCGGAAGTGAACATCTGGCCGGTGGGTCCGGTTCAACGGGTTAGCACCACCCTGGGAATTGATCAGGATCTTCCGGTAGACCCCGTCATGCGGATCAAGGTAGTGAACGTCCCCGGTCGCCACGACCGGCTTCTCCAGTTCATCCCCCATCTTGACCATGTTCTTCAGAATATCCTCAAGGTGGGCATCATCCCCAATTACGCGCTGTTCCAGAAGCGGGGCATAGTTTGGCTTCGGCTGGACCTCAATGAAGTCATAGTAGCGGGCCTTCCGCAGCGCCGTTGGGTATCCCTTCTCCATCATCGCGGTGAAGACCTCCCCGGATGAGCAGGCGGTCCCGAGCAACAGGCCTTCCCGGTACTTCGTGAGGACGGTCCGCGGAATCCGCGGTACCCGGTGGAAGTACTTGACGTTGGAGAACGAAACCAGCTTGAAGAGGTTCTTGAGGCCGGCCTGAGTCTGGGCCAGGATGGTAACGTGGAACGGCCGGGCGTGCTTGTAGGCATCGTTTTCGGCCATGTGCTTGTTGAGGTCGTCGACGTAGCGAATGTCGTAGCGCTTCTCGGCATCCTTCAAGAACTTGTAAAGCAGGTGCCCGGTGGCCTCCGCATCGTAGTTGGCCCGGTGGTGATGCTCCAGAGCAACCTTGAACCGTTTACTCAGGGTGTTCAGCCGGTAGCCGCGCAGGTTCGGATACAGGAAACGGGCCAGCGGCAGGGTATCGATCACCGGTTCTGTGATCTCAGACATCTTGTGCCGCCGGTAACCGGTGTTCATGAAGCCCATATCGAAGGAAACGTTGTGACCGGCAATGATACAGCCGTCACAGAAGTCCTTGAACATCTTGAAGACCTCTTCTTCGCTCTTGGAACCGTGGACCATCTCGTCAGTGATACTAGTCAGCTGAGTGGTCTGTTCTGAAAGCGGGAAGCCGGGGTCGATGAACTCGTCAAACCGCTCCAGGACCTCGCCATCCTTCATCTTGACCGCCGACAATTCGATCACCTTGTCGTAAATTGCCGACAGCCCGGTGGTTTCCACGTCGAAGATCACGTAGGTGTTGTCTAAGAGGACGGCGTGATTTTCATTGTAAACCAACGGAATCCCATCATCGACCACGTTGGCCTCCAGCCCGTAAAGCATCTTAATGCCAAACTTATTAGCGGCTTTGAAGGCTTCAGGGAAGGCCTGCACGTTCCCGTGGTCCGTAACCGCGATGGCCGGCTGACCCCACTCGTGTGCCCGTTGCGCCAGCTCCGTGATCGAGTTGGTGGCATCCATCTGACTCATCTCGGTATGGGCGTGCAGCTCAATCCGCTTATCATCGGCTGGCGCCTTATCTTTCCGCGGGGTGTGCTTAATTTGGTTGATATCGTAAGCATTGATCACCAGGTCATGCATCCAGGTATCTTCCTGGACCGGACCGCGGACCTTCAACCAGATTCCCGGCTTGATGTTGGCAAACTGGGCCTCGTCTTCAGTATTGCGGGAGAATTTTTTTACCGCAAAGGATGAGGTGTAGTCGGTGATTTCAAAGGTCAGCAGCTGCCGGCCGGAGCGCAATTCCCGCACCTCGGCGTTGAAGACGTAACCCTCAACAACGACGGAACGCTCTTCACCCTGAATGTCTTTCATCTGGATGACATTTTCCTTGTCGCTGATTGCACGACCCAGCTGGGCAGGACCATCAGCGGGAGCCGGGGCCGCGGACTGCTTTTGCTTGCTCTTCGCCCGGGCCGCATTATTCTTCTTGATCTGGGCCATGGCCTTCGCCGCCAGGGCCGCATCATCGGTCTCGTGCTTGGCTTTCAGTTCCTTGATCTTCTCCTGGGAGGCCGACTGGTCGACAAAGGGATGGATCCGAAACTGCGGGAAGCCCAGTTCCTGGTAGCGGTGCTCAATCTTATCGAGCAGTTTCTGCACCAGCATATTCTTGACGATCTCGTTCTCCACCACCAAAGTCACCCGTCCGTCCTTGACCTCGGGACTGGTCTGCAAACAAGCCTGCTGTAGCATGGCCGAGTCGTGGGCGGTCGTGTTGACAATGTATTCCCAGTAGTCAGCGATCAGTCGCTGGTCCAGGTCCGTCATCGGGCTGCTGATCTTGACCTTGACCCCCGCGATGTCCTTGAACCCCCGCTCCAGTGCCGCCGTGAACTCCTGGAAGAGGCTGAACGGGAGCGCTTGGCGAAAGAGCAGGTGAAACTCCCACACCCGTGAATTCTTATGTACAACGACCGACTGGATAGCCGCATTCTGAAAGGCCGCCGTATCTTTTTCTGGAAAGTGAATCTGCTCAAGTAGTTTGGTAAACAGTTCATGCCGATTCAATCCCACACTAATGTCCTCCTATCTAAAAATGTGGCGCAAACTAATTTGATTCAGCTTGGCCGCCACATTTTCTATTCAAGTATTTAACTAATTAATCTTCGCTGTTCAGCTGCTTCAGCAGAATACCAACCGTGTTGGCAACTTCTTCCTGCTTAACCTCAATGGTCTCGCCGGTCTTACGGATCTTAACTTCGACGATCCCGTCAGCAGCCTTCTTCCCGATGGTGATCCGGATTGGAATACCAATCAGGTCAGAGTCGGCAAACTTAACCCCGGCCCGTTCCTTCCGGTCATCAACCAGGACTTCGTAGCCAGCGGCCGTCAACTGCTCGTCAATTGCATTGGCCATGGCCATCTGATCATCCTTTTTAGCATTGACTGGGATGACGTGCACATCAAATGGGGCGATGCTGTCTGGCCAAACCAGCCCGTTCTCGTCAGCGTTTTGTTCGGCAACTGCGGACAGGAGCCGGGTAACCCCGATCCCGTAGCAGCCCATGATCACGTCAACCAAGCGACCATTTTCGTTCAGGACTTGGGCCCCAAACTTATCGGAGTAGTGGGTCCCCAGCTTGAAGATGTGACCGATTTCGATCCCTGGGGTGAACTTGATTGGGTGACCGTCAGGGGCGATTTCGCCTTCCTTAACATTCCGGAAATCACCGAATTCATCAACCCGGAAGTCGCGGTCAATATTGGCATTGATGTAGTGGTGACCATCATCGTTGGCACCACAGGCCATGTTGACCAGGACCTTGACGTAGTTATCAGCCAGGATCTTAACATCCTCGCCAACACCTACGGGACCCAGAGAACCAGGGTGGGCACTCAGGTACTTGACTGCTTGCTCTTCCGTTGCCAGAGTCAGTTCTTCGCAATCCAGGGCATCGGTAACCTTGGCCTCGTTGACCTCATCATTGCCCCGCATCAGAACCATCACGGGTTGGTAATCATCTTCACCCATCTTAGCCATGAAGAGCATTGCCTTCAGGATCTGGTCAGCGTCAATGCCCAGGCTCTCGGACGCTTCATCAACGGAGTGCGCACCCGGGGTGGCCTTCTTAGTCAGTTCGGCTGGTGCATCAGTCTGTTGAACACCGGTAAACTTGCTGGTGGCCTTTTCGAGGTTGGCAGCGTAATCGCCATCGGTGTAGGCAATAATGTCTTCCCCCACCTTAGCCGGAGCAGAGAATTCCTGAGAGTTCTTACCACCCATCGTACCAGAGTCCGCCAGAATAACCTTGTAGTTCAGGCCGACCCGGTCGAAGATGTTCCGGTAAGCCTGCGCCTGCTTCTCGTAGGCTTCATCCAGGCCTGCCTGATCAGCAGAGAAGGAGTAGCCGTCCAGCATCTCAAATTCCTTCCCCCGCAGGATCCCGTAACGCGGCCGGTCTTCGTCACGGAACTTATCCTGGAGTTGGTAAACAACCAGGGGCAGCTTCTTGTAAGACTTGATGCTATCCCGGATAACCTCAGTAAAGGTTTCTTCGTGGGTTGGTCCCAGGATGAAGTCCCGGTCACGCCGGTCCTTAAGCTTGAAGAGGTTGTCACCATAGCTCTCATAACGGCCAGATTCCTTCCAGAGGTCAGCAGGCAGCAGGGCCGGCATCATCATCTCAACGGCATCGGCCTTATTCATCTCGTCACGGATGATATTTTCGACCTTGCGGATTACCCGGTATGCCAGCGGCAAGTATGACCATACCCCGGCGGAAACCTGGTAAATGTAGCCGGCTCGTACCATCATCTTGTGGCTCAAGGCTTCGGCATCGCTTGGTGCTTCTTTCTTGGTTGGAATCAAAATCTTTGATTGTCTCATAAAAAATACTACTCCTCCAAAATTAATCTATCGAATGAAATAACGTTGAATATCGTTCCAGGTAACAAGGATCATCAACAACAGCAAGAGCATGAACCCAATCATGGTAACCACGCCCTCGGCCCTTTCAGGAATTGGCCGCCGAATGATGGCCTCAATGATGTTCAGAAGCAACTTGCCCCCGTCCAGGGCTGGAATCGGCAACAGATTCACAATTCCGAGGTTAATCGACAGCAGGGCCAGGAAGTTTAACACGCCGTTAAACCCAAGCGCCGTCGCCTGAGACGTCCCGGCATAGATGGCAACGGGGCCACCCAGGTCATTGAGACTAAAGCCATGTGTAAACATACTCCCCAGCACGCTAAAAATCAAGCTGCCTGCTTGGACGAACTGCTGCCAGCCGAAGAGCAGCCGGGCCTTGATCCCGGTCTGCTGCTCCTCGATGATCCCGATCTGACCGACCTTCTCCTTGCCCTGGTGAACCGTCTTTGGCACAACGGTTACCTGGTGATGGTGATGGTCGCGTTCGTAGGTTAAACGCACCTTTTCACCCGGCCGGCTGGAAATATTGGTCGAAAGCTCCGCCCAGTTCTTAATGGTGGTGTTGCCGACCTTGGTGATCCGGTCACCCGTAGTCAGTCCGGCCTTGGCAGCGACTGAACCGGCATTGACGTGGCCCAGCCGGTTGCTGTTCGTAGGTACCCCGCTCAGGGTGAAGCCCAGGATAATGAAAACAACCAGCGACAGGATGAAGTTGTTCATCGGACCCGCAAAGTTGGTCATCATCCGGGCAGGCAGGCTGGCGGAACGGAATTGGACATCCCGTGGCGCAATCTGGACATGGGTGCCATCCTTTTCGATGATTACCGCGTCATGGTTAACATCGTAGTTTTTCAGCTGGTCTTCGTCACCATTGACATAGCCCTTGATCCAAAGACCGTCAGTGAGGTCACAGTCGACAATCTGCAATGGCACCCCCTGAAAGAGGGCCGCCTTATTGCTGGCGTTAATTGTGACCACCTGACCCTGGTCGTTAAGCTGAACGGTTACCGGCGTCCCCGGCCGCAGCTCATCAAGGTCCTCATCGTCGTTGCCGGCCAGACGGACGTAACCGCCAATTGGCAACAGTCGAATGGTATAGGTGGTGCCGTTCTTGCGCCGCCACCAGATCTTCGGGCCCATTCCAATCGAAAATTCGCGAACCAGAATTCCCGCGCGCTTGGCAAAGAAGTAGTGGCCGTATTCGTGGACCAGGACAAGGATACCGAATACCAGGATAAAGGTAATAATTGTTACTATCACATGATCCCCTCTTTAAGATTGCAACCCTTAAATAATTCCAAGCAGGTGTAACATCGGCATCACGATCAGCATGCTGTCAAACCGGTCCAGGATACCACCGTGGCCCGGCAGGATCTTCCCGGAGTCTTTTACACCATAGTAACGCTTCAATGACGACTCAATCAGGTCACCAAACTGACCCATGATTGACAGGACAATGGTCAGCAAAATCATCGGCAGCCAGGCCCCGCCAACCGGCAGGAAGTACAGGTAAATTGCCAGGATGATCGTGGCCGCCACAGTCCCCCCGATTGAGCCTTCCCAGGTCTTGTTCGGGCTGATCTTCGGGGCCAGCTTGTTCTTACCAATCTTACGTCCGATCAGGTAGGCGTCACTGTCAGTCAGCCAGACGATCAGCATCCCGTACAGGAGGGTGATAAAGTTAATCGACCGGGCCACAACAAAGAAGTGGAAGCCCATCCCGATGTAGAGCATGGCCAGGGTCAGGACCCCGACATCATCAAAGGTGAACCGCTGCTTGCGCAAGACCGTGTGGAGTAAGAGCAGGACTACCAGGACGTAGAAGCCGAACCAGCGTGTCGCCACGCTCGGCAGGAAGTCCAACCAACTGTCCGGCAAAATCAAGAGGGCTACTCCCAAGTAACTAACGATGGCCTCAAAGGAGATCACAAACATCTTCTTCATGACCAGGATCTCTGACATTGCGATGATTCCGAGGGCAACCGCCGCAATCGTCAGCGGCCAGTGCCCATAGACGATCAGCGGAATGAAGATTGCCAGGGCAACCACCGCGGTAATTATCCGTGTTCTCATTATTTCTAACTACTCCTTTACTTATTTACTAACCCGCCAAAACGCCGGTGCCGCCCCTGGAACTCAATAATGGCGCGCTTCAGGGTTTCACCGTCGAAATCCGGCCAGTGTTCCGGCACGAACTCAAGCTCACTATAGCCGATCTGCCAGAGCATGAAGTTACTGATCCGTTCCTCGCCACTGGTCCGAATCAGCAGGTCGGGATCTGCCAGCTTGCCCAGTGGCGCTGACATCAGGTGATCGCTGATGGTCTGTTCCGTGATCGCCGATGGATCGAGCTGACCCTCCTTAACCTCATCCGCAATTGATCGAACGGCGCGGGTGATCTCATCCCGGCTGCCATAGTTCAAGGCAAAGTTGAGGATCATCCCATCACAGTCCGCCGTATCCTTAATGGCATCCTTAACGGCCTTCTGGGTGGCTTCCGGAAGACGGGTAATGTCCCCCATCACCATCACCTTGACGTTATGCTTGACCAGGTCCGGAACAAAGGTAGCAAAAAAGCGAATCGGCAACTGCATCAGGTAGTTAACCTCCGTAGCCGGCCGCTTCCAGTTTTCGGTCGAAAATGCATACAGGGAAAGGACCTTGACGCCAAGATCACTCGCTGCCATGGTCACCTTCTTGACCGTCTGCATCCCCTGCTTGTGACCGGCAACCCGTGGCAGATGCCGGTGCTGGGCCCAGCGTCCATTCCCATCCATGATGATGGCAATGTGGGCCGGGATCCGTTCCATGTCTAATTGTCGTTCTGTTTCTGTGTCCTTCTTACTAGAAAACACCGTCTTCGCCTCCGTTTAGTTGGTTTTGACAAATAATCACTCATTAATTATAAGGCTCCTGGCGCTAAAAAGCTACTTGCCAGGAAAAGCAAAAACGAGGATGGTACTGCCCACCCTCGTCTCAATGAACATTGTTTGAATTAGGTTCGAATTAGCCTTCGAGCAATTCCTTTTCCTTGGCACTGGCGATGTCTTCCAGGTTCTTGATCCCAGCATCGGTCTCGTCTTGAACCTTCTTTTCCAGGTCGTGGAATTCGTCGTCGTTGAAGTCGCCATCCTTGTTACCCTTCTTCAGGTCATCCATGGCTTCCCGGCGGACGTTTCGAACCGCCACCTTGGCCTTTTCCAATTCGGCCTTAACATCCTTGGCCAGTTCCTTGCGCCGGTCTTCCGTCAATTGTGGAATGATCAGGCGAATGGCCGTCCCGTCGTTTTGCGGAGTCAAGCCTAGGTTAGAGGCGTAAATTGCCCGTTCGATTTCTTCCAAGATGCTGCTGTCGTATGGTGTAACCAGCAGTTGCCGCGCTTCCGGAATCGTGATGGAAGCCACCTGGTTCAGCGGGGTTGGGGCCCCGTAGTACTCAACCTTGACAGAGTTGAGCAGGCTGGCGTTGGCCTGGCCGGCACGGATGTCAGCCAAAGTCCGCTGCAGCGCTTCACCAGACTTCTTCATCTTGTCCTTAGCGCCATTTAAGATATCCTTACTATTAGCCATGATTAGTCCCCCTCAATGGTCGTGCCGACTTGTTGGCCGGTAACAACTTTCATAATGTTGCCTGGCGTGTTGAGATTGAAGACTACCAATGGAATATGATTATCCATTGACAGTGAACTAGCCGTCGTGTCCATGACGTTCAGGTTCTTCTCAATCAGGTCCATGTGCGTCAGGTGATCAAACTTAACTGCGTTGGCATCCTTGTTTGGATCAGCGGAGTAGACCCCGTCAACCCCATTCTTCCCCATCAGGATGGCATCAGCATTGATTTCAGCTGCCCGCAGTGCGGCCGTGGTGTCAGTTGAGAAGTATGGGCTTCCCGTTCCACCGGCGAAGATCACGATCCGGTCCTTTTCCAGGTGGCGAATAGCCTTGCGCCGGATGTATGGTTCCGCAATCTGCCGCATTTCAATGGAAGTCTGTACCCGGGTTGGGACGTCGATAGACTCCAGGGCATCTTGCAGGGACAGGGCGTTCATGATGGTAGCCAGCATACCGATGTAGTCGGCCTGAGCCCGTTCCATCCCGAGTTGAGCACCGGTAACCCCGCGCCACATGTTACCACCGCCGACAACAATTGCAATTTGAACACCCAGGTCGTGAACCTCCTTGAGTTCCTTGGCAACGTCTTTTAAAACGGGCGGGTTAATACCGAAACCCTTCTCACCGGCAAGGGCCTCCCCGCTCAGCTTTAAGATAACACGATTATACTTAATATCAGCCATGATTTTCCTCCTCAAATTGTCTGCCAATCAAGTATTGTAAAAAAGGACGCACTGAACCCAGCACGTCCTTTCGCCAAGCGAACCTTAGTTCATTTGGTCCTTAACTTCTTGAGCAAAGTCATCCTGCTTCTTTTCGATCCCTTCACCGACTTCGTAACGGATGAAGGACTTCAGCTTACCGTTGTTAGCAGAAACGTATTCGGCAACCGTTTGGTCTGGGTTCTTAACAAAGTCTTGGTCAGCCAAGCAGATTTGTGATAAGAACTTGTTCAGACGACCTTCAACGATCTTGTCAACGATCTTAGCAGGCTTGCCTTCATTCAGCGTTTCTTCCTTGAAGACTGCCCGTTCGTGGTCAAGACGGTCTTGGGAAACATCGTCACGAGTCATGAATTCAGGGTTGATGGCAGCAACGTGCATAGCAACGTCCTTGGCAGTTGCTTCGTCGCCGCCTTCAAGAACAACTAAGGCCGCAATTTGGCCGCCTTGGTGCAGGTAAGCACCGAAGCTGTCGCCGTCGTTCTTTTCAACAACCGTGAACCGACGAAGGCTAACCTTTTCACCAGTCTTTTGGGTCGTGCTGATGATGTCATCCTTTAGCGTACCGTTGTCAGTCTTGATGGCCAAGGCTTCGTCAACGTTAGCAGGCTTGTTTTCACTGATCAGCTTAGTAACTTCCTTGAGCAGGGCCTTGAATGGGTCACTGGCAGCAACGAAGTCCGTTTCGGAGTTCAATTCAACAATGGCAGCAGTGTTGCCGTTGATGGCGATGTCAGCTAAACCTTCGGCAGCAACCCGGTCGCTCTTCTTAGCAGCCTTGGCAATACCCTTTTCACGAAGGTAGTCCATTGCCTTGTCCATGTCACCATCGCTGGCTACCAATGCCTTCTTGGCATCCATGATCCCGGCACCGGACTTTTTCCGTAATTCCATAACTTGAGCAGCTTTAATTTCAGCCATGACTAGATCTCTCCTTTAATAATCAATGGGATTTTCAAAAAAGGACTGTTTGTACTTAGGGCCACTATGGTCCATAACACAAAACAGCCCAAGTATTTAATAACTAATTGTTAGTCTTTGCCTTCAACACTGTTCTTGAGGTTCTTCAGAGAATCTTCACTAACAGTTTCGTCTTCGGCGTTGTCATCAGCAACGGCTTCTGCTTGTTGTGCGTCGTCTTGACCCTGCTTACCTTCAACAACGGCATCAGCCATCTTGGAAGTGATCAGACGAACGGCACGAATAGCATCATCGTTTGATGGAATTACGTAGTCGATGTCATCTGGGTCAGTGTTGGTGTCAACCATGGCAACGATTGGAATGTGGAGCTTTTGAGCTTCCTTAACAGCGATTTGTTCCTTGTGTGGGTCAACGATGTACATAACATCTGGGATCCGTGGCATGTCTTCGATACCGCCAAGGAACCGTTCCAGCTTTTCACGTTGCTTAGTCAGAACAGCAACTTCCTTCTTTGGAAGGACATCGAAAGTACCGTCTTCGGACATCTTCTTGAGTTCCTTCAGACGAGCAATCCGTGATTGGATGGTCTTCCAGTTGGTCAGCGTACCACCTAACCAACGGTGGTTAACGTAGTATTGGCCGGCACGGGTAGCTTCTTCTTCGATGGAGTCTTGCGCTTGCTTCTTAGTACCAACAAAAAGAACAACACCGCCGTTAGCAGCAACGTCCTTCATGTAGTTGTAAGCAGTGTCGATCATCTTGACCGTCTTTTGCAGGTCAATGATGTAGATCCCATTCCGTTCAGTGAAGATGTATTCTTCCATCTTTGGGTTCCAACGACGAGTTTGGTGACCGAAGTGGACACCTGCTTCAAGCAATTGCTTCATAGTAACAACAGACATAATAAACCTCCAAAATTGTTTTTTCCTCCCCGTGGCTCCGCTAGTCAAAGAACCCTTCCAACGAAAGGCACGTCTCTGACTATCACCACGAGTGTGTTATATGTTGTTAAACACCGTTTAATAGTATACAAAAAAGCCTGTCCAATGACAAGCCTTTTGAACGCTTAATTTAGTTGATGATTCTGTCGATAGAACTTGGCGACTTCAATCCCCTGGGCGGCGAGATAGGCGATCTTCTTCGCCCGCGGCTGGTGTTTGAAGTGATACTCCGCACTCAGCGCATCATGTTTATTATCAAAAGCCGTTTGATAAATCAGCCGTAGCGGGTGACGGGACTTCACCCGGGTGTACTTGGCCCCCCGCCCGGCCTGATGGGTAGCAAACCGGCGGGCAACATTGGTTGTGAACCCGCAGTAGAGGGTATCATCGGCACAATATAGAACATACATATAATACTTATTTTTGCTGGCCATAGAGCAGCTCCTGAACTTCCGGCAGATAGTGACCGTCATCCCCACTGACAACCAGCGGCGGAACCACCTTCAGCCCACCCGGTTTGCCATCCTTGATCACTTCCAGCAGGAGCATGTTTGCGTCCCGCCCCGGCTTAGGGTGAATGAACTGGATGCGTTTGGGAACCAGGCGGTGTTCCTGCATGGTAGTCAGGATCTCAGTTAAGCGGTCCGGCCGATGGACCAGGTAGCCATGACCATTCATCTTCAGCAGGCCGCTCATCTGTTCCGCCACCGTTTCCAGGTTGGTGGCAATCTCGTGCCGGGCAATGGCTAGGTAGCGGTTCGGGTTCTTTTGGCTCTGTGCCGTCACTGGAAAGTACGGCGGGTTGCACAGTACCACGTCAGCCGAATCCTTGGGCACCGCCGTGAAGACATCGGCAATATCCATGTTGAGGACCCGGTAGCGATCGGTTAACCCATTTAATTCAACGCTCCGCTTGGCCATGTCGGCAATCCGGGGTTGCAATTCGACCTCAGTAAAGGTCCCACCGAGTTTTTTGTGCAGAAACAGCCCGATTGCCCCGTTCCCCGCACAGAGATCAACGGTGCACAGCTTATGCCGGTGGTTGGGCCGGACAAAATCTGCCAGAAGAACCGCATCTAGGGAAAAGGCAAAACAGCTGGGGCTTTGGATAATCTGCACATCCTGACTGTACAGCTGGTCAATGCGTTCATCATCTTTTAATAGGGAAGTTGGTTCCATCATCATATTCCTTTCGTGATTCGCCCCTTGCATCTGCTGCCATTTTTCGTCATACTTAGGGGCTAGAGAGTAAAAATTTATTTGAAGATTGGAAGAACAATCATGCTTTACAATTTTTTAGTAAGAATCGTGAACCCCTTGCTCAATCTAATCAACGGTCGAACAAAGGTCTATAATCGTGAAAACCTGCCGGATGGCAACTACATCATCGTGGCACCCCACCGGACGTGGATGGACCCGGTCTTAATCGCCCTGGTGGTCTGGCCTAAGAAATTCAGCTTCATGGCCAAGAAGGAACTCTTTAAGAACCCGATCGCGGGAAAGTTTCTGCGCGCCTTGAACGCCTTCCCGGTTGACCGTAAGCACCCGGGACCATCAGCCGTTAAGACGCCGGTAAATATTCTGCGTAAGACCGACCTTTCAACGATCATCTTTCCATCGGGGTCGCGCTACTCAGCCAAGCTCAAGGGTGGTGCGGTGGTAATCGCCAAGCTGGCCAACGTGCCGCTAGTTCCGGTCGTCTACCAGGGGCCATTAAAGTTTGGCCAGCTTTTCACTCGGCGTCCGCGGCACATTGCCTTTGGAAAGCCGATTTACATTGACCGTAAAAAACGGTTGACCGATGAAAATCAGGCTAAAATTGAAAACCAGATGCAAGCGGCCTTCGATGCCCTAGACAAGCAGATCGACCCGAACTACCACTACGTCATGCCACCAAAGCCGGCGGACGATGACTTCTAAAGTAATAAAAAAGGATGCGGTGACGCATCCTTTTTTATTATTTGCGGTTTGCTTTCCGCGCTTGGGCCTTCATGGTTTGCATCATCTGGTGAAGCTTACGGCTGGAAGGCTTTTGCCCCATCTGGAGCATCATTGTCCGCAGCATTTCTTCTGAAATCGGTGGATTATTACGAAGGTAATTTTCCATGTACTTACGGGCGCCGAAGAAACCGACAACCAGGCCTACTAATAATGCGATAACGGCCCATAAAATTGTCATACCCACGACTAATTCCTCCTTTGGTTAGTTACCTTTCCATCTTACACGAAAGAAAGGATCTTGAAAAGAGAAAATCAACGCTTAGTCGTCACGCAAGCCCTTTTTACGTTGAATATTACGAACCTTCTCCGGTGTTACTTCCTTGCCGTCCTTATCAAAGATCCGCATCATCTCAATGTTGCTCCGCATTGCTTCACGAAAGTTCTTGATGTATTCCCGACGCAAGCGTTCACGTTCCCGGGTTTCCGCCTCCGTCAGTCCTTCCTTCTTGTTCTTGTGGGCCAATTCGTTGATCCGCTTCAACAGCTTATCTTGTTCTTCTGATTCAGCCATGAATCTCTTCCCTCCAATCGATCTAACACCTTTATCGGCTTGATTTTACCGAATTTAATGTCCAATTGCAAACTTTTCCGTTAACATAAAATCACTAGCGAACGTACGTTTGAAATATTACTATTACTATGGTATCCTTGACATAATAATAATGATAATGAGGTGTTATTATGCCACGATCCGCTAAAAACAAACAGATGGCGGTCCTATCTTATATTCATAAGCAGGTTGACGAGCACGGCTATCCGCCGACCGTTCGGGAAATTTGCAGTGCTGTGGGCCTCTCATCCACCTCGACCGTCCACGGTCATATTACCCGCCTGATCGAGCAGGGCTTTTTGCGTAAGGACTCTGCTAAACCGCGGGCCCTTGAGATCACACCAAAGGGGCTTGACCTGCTCGGAGTCAAGCCGATGCAGACCAAGATCCCAATGATGGGGGTCGTTACCGCTGGGCAACCGATTCTCGCTGTTCAGGATGCCACCGACTTCTTCCCAATCCCACCATCGATCCAAGACAACAATGACTTATTCATGTTGAAGATTCGCGGAACCAGTATGATCAAGGCCGGGATTCTGAATGGTGACGACGTGATTGTCCGCAAGCAGTCAACCGCCCGCAACGGTGACATTGTCATCGCCATGAACGACGACAACGAGGCTACCTGTAAACGGTTCTTCAAAGAGAAGACCCGTTTCCGCCTGCAGCCGGAGAATGACACAATGGACCCCATTTTCCTTCAAAACGTTAAAATCCTCGGTAAGGTGATTGGCCTTTTCCGTGATCATATCTTTTAAAAGCAAAAAGGGGCTGTGACAAAAGTCCCTTGAAATAAAAGAACCATTCGGAATTTCCAAAGAAATTCTGAATGGTTCTTCCTTTTTTCTTGAAGTTATATGAATATGAAGACGGCCTTCCGGCCATTTTCTTCATGTTCAATGCCA
>NZ_CANCWK010000041.1:0-15920 GCF_947381495.1 Limosilactobacillus galli
TGCAAATTGTGGTTCAAGCACTCATCAGAAGGGTGTTTGCTCACAAGCCACGTCCTTTAGGGCGTGGTGGTTGACTGATCCAAATCAAAATTATTGGGAGGGAGAGACATGTGGCGTTATCTTAAACGCGTGTTAATTGGAAAACCATTAAAGACCCTCGATGAAGGGCAAACCCACTTAACAAAGTTTAAAGCCCTGGCGATGCTGTCGTCAGATGCCATTTCGTCAGTGGCCTATGGTCCAGAGCAGATCACAACTGTCCTGGTAACCCTGTCGGCTGCGGCAATTTGGTACTCAATCCCGATCGCAGCAATTGTTTTGATCTTACTGCTGGCGATCACGCTATCATACCAACAGATTATCCATGCTTACCCAAGCGGTGGAGGGGCCTACGTGGTTGCTACCCGCAACTGGGGAAGCAACGGGGGCCTGGTTGCCGGGGGATCTCTCCTGGTTGACTACATGCTGACCGTGGCGGTTTCCACGACTTCTGGGACTGAGGCGATTACCTCGGCGATCCCCGCCCTGTATCATTACTCGGTGCCGATATCGATCATCATCGTCCTGCTGATCATGTTCATGAACCTGCGGGGGATGAGCGAGAGTGCCAACTTCCTAACCGTGCCGGTTTACTTCTTCGTCTTGATGACGATGATCATGATCATCTGGGGTGGTTACAACATCCTGACTGGGCGGATCCACTACCACGCCATTGCCGACTACGGGACGCCGGTGGCGGGGATGTCATTCGTCCTGTTCATCCGGGCCTTCTCGGCTGGTTCATCCTCGCTGACGGGGGTCGAAGCCGTAAGTAACGCGGTGCCAAACTTCAATAAGCCGAAGGAGAAGAACGCGGCAACGACCTTGGCCATCATGAGTGCCATCCTGGCCTTCTTCTTCATTGCCATCATCTTCTTCAGCTTCTACTTAGGGCTCGTTCCGAACTCCCGGACAACGATTATGTCCCAGATGGCGGCGCAGATCTTCGGCGGCCACGGCATCGGCTTCTACCTGTTGCAGCTGTCGACGGCCATGATTTTGGCAGTCGCCGCCAACACCGGGTTCTCAGCCTTCCCAATCCTGGCCTTCAACATGGCTAAGGATAAGTACATGCCGCACGCCTTTATGGACCGTGGGGACCGGCTGGGCTACTCCAACGGGATCATTTCCCTGGCGGTTGGCGCCATCATTTTGATCCTGATCTTCCACGGGCAGACCAACATGCTGATTCCGCTGTATGCGGTCGGGGTGTTCGTGCCATTTACCCTTTCCCAATCCGGGATGATTATCCACTGGTTCCGGGAACGGGAAGGCTGGTGGCTCGGCAAGGCCTTCATCAACCTGGTCGGGGCGCTGATTTCCCTCGTCTTGGTCATCTGCCTCTTCTGGCAGCACTTCAGCAATGTTTGGCCATACCTGATCATCATGCCGCTTTTGCTCTACATGTTCCATGCCGTTCACTCCCACTACGTTAAGGTGGCGGCCCAACTGCGGGTGGCTGAGAAGACCAAGGTTCAGCTTCACGACTATGACGGTTCAACGGTTATCGTCCTGGTTGGGAACGTGACCCGGGTGACCCGGGGAGCCATTAACTATGCCCGGTCTATCGGTGACTATGTCATTGCGATGCACGTGTCATTCGATGAGAACCCTGGGAAGGAACATAAAACGGCCAATGAGTTTAAGGCTGAGTACCCGGATGTCCGCTTCGTTGACATCCACTCTTCCTACCGGTCAATTGCCAAGCCAACCCTGCGTTTCGTTGACGTAATCGCTAAGCGGGCAGAGGCACGGAACTACTCGACAACTGTCCTGGTTCCGCAGTTCATTCCGAAGCACCCATGGCAGCTGGCTCTGCACAACCAGACCAGTGTTCGTCTGCGGGCGGTTTTGAACTCACGTGAGAACATCATCGTGGCCAGCTACAACTATCATTTACATGAATAAAAACAAACGGTGCCCCAGTTAAACTGTCGGGCACCGTTTTTGATAAGGAGCTTTTTATGGAAAGGAAACAACTGCTATATGGCCTGCTGTTTGCGTTGGGACTCTTCTTTACCGCCAGCTATTCCATCGACAACTGCGGCTTTCACTCGGGCATCTACGGGATCATTGGCTGCTTGCTGATGGTGGCAGCGTATTGTGGCTTTAATTGGGACAAACTAAAAGTCCATGACCACCATGCACGGGTGATCCTAGGCTGGCTGGTCGGCATTACGTCCTTCATTGTTATTTTAGACATTGCCGAAGCTATCTTGGCTTAGGCGGGCTGATAGGGCACCTCGTGGTTGCGGGGCTGGCCCTTTTTTATTTGGAGCTGGTCATTGAACCGGTTGGTGAGCTGGTCGATCAAGTCGTCGCAGGCGGCCTGGTCAACGAAGATGATGACCGTCACGTCCACCCCGTACGCTTCGTTGCCCACCTCGACCTGCTGCTCCTTAAGGAAGTACAGGAGCTTGTCATGCTGGGCATAGCTGACGGTGATGTCGACCGCGGTCTGGAGAACCCGCTGGACAAGCCCGGCCTGGTGGATCGCGTTGGTGGTGACGTTGCTGTATGCTCGAATGAGGCCGCCCGCGCCGAGTTTAATCCCGCCGAAGTACCTGGTTACGACGGCGACTACGTTATGGAGCTTAGCCAGCTGGAGGGATTCCAGGATCGGGACGCCGGCGGTACCGCTCGGCTCGCCGTTATCGCTTTCCCGCTGGACCTGGTCCTTATCGCCGATCATGTAGGCAAAGCAATTATGGTTGGCCTTGCGGTTGGCGGTCTGCACCTGAGCGATGAAATCCTGGGCGGCCTCCTCCGTGTTGGCCCGGCCGATTGAGCAGATGAAACGGGACTTCTTGATAACCATCTCGAAGCTGGTGTTCTTGGCAATGGTAATGAATGGTTCTGACATGCAAAAACTTCTTTCGTATCTTTTAATGAAATTCCCCGTATTTATTAAGTAGAGGGGGATTGTGATGAAATTAGCTGATTATTATGGTCGACGGGTACTGGTCGACCGGCCGGAATGGCAGCACGCAAGCCCGGCACCACCGATTGAGGTGCTACCGACGATGGTGCGGCACGGGCGAATGATCCGTTGCCTGCGCTGTGGGCAGGAGACGGCCTGTCAAATTGCCGCTCTGCCGAATAATGAATTCTATTGTCCCCGCTGCATTAACCTGGGGCGGGTTTCAACGTTAAATAAATTTTATCATGTTCTAGAACCAAATCAATTCACGGTCGTCCAGCCGGTGCTCACCTGGACGGGGCAGCTGTCACCCCTGCAGGAGGAAGCGGCTGCCGGGGTGGATGCCGGAATGACGGTCCACCGGCACCAATTGCTGTGGGCAGTGACGGGGGCGGGAAAGACCGAGATGATGTTTAGGGGGATTGCGCACGCCTTGGAGCGGGGAGAGCGTTTGGCAGTAGCCTCGCCCCGGGTAGATGTCTGCTTGGAGTTGTACCCCCGTCTGCAGGCTGCCTTTCAGAACACGTCGATGGCCTTGCTGCACGGGCGCCAGGAGCTGCCCTACCGCTATGCCCAGCTGACGGTCTGCACCACGCACCAACTGCTGCGCTTCTACCGTGCCTTCGATAACCTGATTATTGATGAAGTGGACGCCTTTCCCTTCGCCGCCAATGATGCCCTGCTGTTTGCCAGTCGGCAGGCGGTAAAGGAACAGGGCGGCTGTCTGTATTTGACAGCCACCCCGGGTCCAGCTCTCCTGCGGCAGGTTAAGCGCGGCCGGTTGGCGGTGAGCTACCTGCCGCTCCGCTATCACGGCCATTTGCTGCCCCGGATCCGTCTGCGGCTGGCTCCGGGCTGGCGCCGCGGGGTGCAGCGCGGTCGTTTGCCGGCCAGCTTGCTTAATCAGCTGCGCCGCTCGCTGGACGCCGGCTATCGCTTCCTGCTATTTGTCCCGCACGTAGCGGACCTGGCGGTGGTGCGCCCGCTTCTCCAAACGGCCCTGCCGCGGCACACGTTTGCTACTGTTCACGCGGCGGACCCCGACCGGCTGACAAAGGTCCAGGGGATGCGTGACGGCAAGTATGATTTTCTGGTGACGACTACTATCTTGGAACGAGGGGTGACCTTTCCGGCAATCGACGTGTTTGTCCTAGGCGCCGATGACCCGGTTTTCTCATCTTCGGCCCTAGTTCAGATTGCCGGACGGGCCGGACGATCGTTGAGGCGGCCAACGGGGACGGTCTGTTTCTGGATCGCAGGACAGTGCCGGCGGGTCCGGGCGGCAGTCCGCCAGGTTGATTTTATGAATCGCAAGGGGCGGGCGATTAGCAAATGAATTGCCTGCTCTGCAATGCCCGGATAGCGGTCCGGCTGACTCTTCGCGATCTGGTAACGCTGCAGCCGCTGGAACAGGCCACCCTTTGTGACCGGTGCCGAGCTGTCTTCACGCCGATTGATCCTGAACATGCCTGCCCCGGTTGCGGCCGTCCCCAGAAGGATCCGCACCTGTGTTGTGAATGTCAAAAATGGCAGCAGCAGTATGGCTGGCACCTCCGCCACCAAGCTCTCTATACCTATAATGATGCCATGAAAGAGTATATGCACCGCTACAAGTTTGCCGGGGACTGGCGCCTTCGCCATGTCTTCTGTGACGAACTTCAGCAACGGATTCGACAAATAAAGGCTGACCTGGTAGTCCCCATCCCGGTGACCGCGACGACAATGGCGACGCGGGGGTTCAATCAGGTCCAAGGACTTCTCGGCGACCTTGCGGTGGTACCGGTCCTCCAGCA
Organism: Limosilactobacillus galli; assembly: GCF_947381495.1. NCBI lineage: Bacteria > Bacillati > Bacillota > Bacilli > Lactobacillales > Lactobacillaceae > Limosilactobacillus > Limosilactobacillus galli. The sequence continues at coordinate 4,753 of NZ_CANCWK010000041.1, forward strand.
TCGGGCTGCTGACAAGGTGGCGCAGTCGCAGAAGACCCGCCGCCAACGGTTGCAGACATCACAGCCGTTTCTTCTGCGCGATCCGGCAGCCGTGTGCGGTCGCCGGGTTTTATTGGCAGATGATATCTACACGACGGGGCGGACGCTTTACCACGCCGCCGTTCTCCTGAAAAAGGCGCGCTGCCGTGAAGTTGTAAGCGTTTCGTTGGCTCGTTAAATAATTTTAAAGGTTAATGAAAACGGTTTGTTTATTGAACAGAACTAAACTATAATGTAAATAGGATATGAGAAGAGTGGTCCTTCTGATATCAGATCAAGCATATGCTTGGACTGAAAGGAGAGATGTTTGATGTTAAAGTTCAATATTCGTGGTGAAAATGTCGAAGTCACTGATTCAATCCGTGACTATGTTGTAAAGCGGATCAACAAGCTTCAAAAGTTCTTCGAGGACAGCGTTGAAGCTACCGCCCACGTGAACTTGAAGGTTTACCCAAACCGGACTTACAAGGTCGAAGTAACCATCCCACTTCCATACTTAACATTGCGTGCTGAAGAAACTTCAAATGATATGTATGGCAGTGTCGACTTGGTAACCGATAAGCTTGAACGTCAGATTCGGAAGTACAAGACTAAGATCAACCGGAAGTCACGTGAAAAGGGCTTCAAGAATCTTGAGTTCGTACCAAGCGATGACGATTCAGCAAGTACCGACAACCTGAAGATTGTTCGGACAAAGCAAATTGCATTAAAGCCGATGGATCCTGAAGAAGCGGTTCTGCAGATGGATATGCTGGGTCATGACTTCTTCATCTTCCAAGATGCTGAAACCAACGGGACGAGCATTGTTTACCGTCGTCGTGATGGTCGGTACGGCTTAATTGAGGCCGAATAACAATCGATAATTTATAACTATGAGGACTATGGCAGGGTTGATTGCGATAGTCCTTTTTTGATGGCTGGCCGCCTGAGCATGCTAGTTTTCAAAGCTCGCTGAACGTGTTAGAATATCTAAGTTAGAATAAAATAATATAATTGGCTTGAGTAGCACTTTTTAATGGATTTTAGCTCGAGCTAGTAAATTAGGAAGGACGCTTTTATGGCCAACATTTTAAGAAAATGGATTGAAAGCGACCGTCGCGAATTACGGCGGATTAACAAAATCGCAAATAAAGTTGACAGTTATGCGAAGATGATGGCTGCAATGACCGATGAGCAGCTGCAGGCAAAGACGCCAGAGTTCCGCCAACGCTACCAAAAGGGTGAGTCTCTGGACGACATGCTGCCAGAGGCCTTTGCCGTTGCTCGTGAAGGTGCTAAGCGGGTTCTCGGCCTTTACCCATTCCATGTTCAGGTCATGGGGGGAATTGTACTTCACGAAGGTAACATCGCCGAGATGAAGACCGGTGAAGGGAAGACCCTGACCGCGACGATGCCGGTTTATCTGAACGCCATTTCTGGCAAGGGTGTTCACGTTATCACCGTTAACGAATACCTCTCCAAGCGTGATGCCACCGAGATGGGCCAGCTCTATAACTGGCTGGGCTGCAGCGTCGGCATCAATAATTCTGAGATGAGCCCGGACCAGAAGCGGGAAGCCTACAAGGCCGACATCATGTACTCCACTAACAGTGAAATCGGGTTTGACTACCTGCGTGACAACATGGCGGTTTACAAGGAAGACCAGGTTCAGCGGGGCTTGAACTTTGCCCTGGTCGATGAGGTGGACTCCATCTTGATCGATGAAGCGCGGACCCCACTGATCATCTCCGGTCCTGGTACGGGAACTTCTAAGCTCTACAAGCAGACTGACCGGTTCGTCAAGCAATTGAAGAACGAGGTCGACTACAAGGTTGACCTGGAGTCCAAGACGGTGGCCCTGACGGATGCCGGAATTCAAAAGGCCGAGAAGTACTTCAATCTGAAGAACCTCTATGATCCTGAGAATACGCCGCTGACCCACCACCTGGACCAGGCGCTGCGGGCTAACTACATCATGCACCGTGATAAGGACTACGTGGTCTCTGACGGCGAGGTCCTGATTGTTGATTCCTTCACCGGTCGGGTTATGCAGGGCCGGCGCTTCTCCGATGGCCTGCACCAGGCGATCGAAGCCAAGGAAGGCGTTGAGATTCAGGAAGAAAACAAGACGATGGCCAACATCACCTACCAGAACCTTTTCCGGATGTACAACAAGCTGGCCGGGATGACCGGGACGGCGAAGACGGAACAGGAAGAATTCCGGGAAATCTATAACATGGAGACCATCACGATTCCGACAAACAAGCCGGTTATTCGTAAGGATGAGCCCGACCTGCTCTACCCAACCTTAAAGAGCAAATTTGCGGCCGTTGTTAAGCGGATCAAGAAGCTGCACGCCAAGGGGCAGCCAATCCTGGTCGGGACCGTGGCGGTTGAAACCTCTGAATACCTGTCCAACCTGTTGGATAAGGAACACATTCCGCACGTGGTCCTGAACGCCAAGAACCACGCCAAGGAAGCCGACATCATCAAGAATGCCGGTCAGAAGGGGGCTGTTACGATTGCCACCAACATGGCCGGACGGGGGACCGATATCAAGCTCGGCCCCGGTGTTCGTGAACTCGGCGGTCTGGCCGTGATCGGGACTGAACGGCACGAGTCGCGGCGGATTGATAACCAGCTCCGTGGGCGTTCCGGCCGGCAGGGGGATCCGGGCCTGTCCCAGTTCTACTTGTCCCTGGAAGATGACCTGATGAAGCGGTTCGGTGGCGACCGGATCAAGAACTTTCTGCAACGGATGAAGGTGGATGACGATGATGCCGTTATCAAGAGCCGTTTCCTGACCCGGCAGGTTGAATCTGCCCAGAAGCGGGTTGAAGGGAACAACTACGACTCCCGGAAGAACGTCCTGCAGTATGATGACGTGATGCGTGAACAGCGTGAGATCATCTACAAGGAACGCCAGCAGATCATCACCGAGGATAAGTCACTGAAATGGGTCCTGATGCCGATCTTCAAGCGAACGATCCAACGGGAAGTTGAGCAGCACACCCTTGGTGACAAGAAGGATTGGGACTTGAAAGGTATTGTTGACTTTGCCGAAGAAGTCCTGGTCAAGCCGGACACCGTCAAGGTTGACGACCTCAAGGGCAAGAGCAAAGACGAGATTGTGGACTGCCTGATGTCCTTTGCCAAGAGTGTCTACAAGGATAAGCAACGGCAGCTCTATGACCCGGCCCAGATGCTGGAATTCGAGAAGGTCGTTCTCCTGCGGGTGGTTGACTCCCACTGGACTGACCACATTGACGTGATGGACCAGTTCCGGCAGTCAGTCGGCCTGCGTGGTTATGGGCAATTGAACCCGCTGGTTGAATATCAGACGGCCGGCTACCACATGTTTGAGCAGATGATCGCCGACATCGAGTACGAGACCACCCGGCTCTTCATGAAGTCTGAGATTCGGCAGAACGTAACGCGTTAAGTTATAAATAATTGCTACTGATTTGGCAGGTACGGCAGTAAGGTAACCCATCACGGTACCGCTGCCGTATCTTTGTATAAATGGAGGAATAACTGTGGAACTAAGTGAAGCTAAGAAGCAAGTAGAAGCAATGCAACAAGACGTTGCCCGCTTCGGGAGGTCTCTTTGACCTCGATGCGTTAGACGAAAGCATCGCGGAAAATGAACAGAAGATGGCCCAGCCGGACTTCTGGAATGACAATGAAGCTGCCCAGAAGGTCATCAATGATAACAACGAATTGAAGGATAAGCGGGACACCTTCGTCCAGCTCCGGGACCAGATTGCTAATCTGCAGACGACGATTGAACTGCTGGAGATGGGTCCCGATCCAGACTTGCAGAAGGAACTGGATGATTCCTTTGCCAAGACCAAGAAGGCGCTAGACCAGTACCGGCTCAACCAGCTGCTCGATGGCGAGTACGACGCGAAGAACGCCATTCTGGAAATCCACCCGGGTGCCGGGGGGACGGAAGCGCAGGACTGGGGCTCCATGCTCTTGCGGATGTACGTCCGCTGGGGTGAACAGCACGGCTTTGATGTCGAAACTGCCAACTACGAGGCCGGGGATGCCGCCGGAATTAAGAGCGTCACCCTCTTGATCAAGGGACACAATGCCTTTGGCTACCTGCGCAGTGAGAAGGGGGTTCACCGTCTGGTCCGGATTTCACCGTTCGACGCAGCCGGCCGGCGGCACACCTCATTTGCCTCGGTGGACGTCATGCCGGAATTGGACGAGAGTGTCCACATCGACATTGACCCGTCCGACCTGCGGGTTGATACCTTCCGTTCCAGTGGTGCCGGTGGTCAGCACATCAACAAGACCGAGTCGGCTGTCCGGATCACCCACATTCCGACCGGGATTGTTACCTCCTCGCAGGCAGAGCGTTCCCAGCTGCAAAACCGGGTTACCGCGATGAACATGCTGAAATCCAAGCTCTATGAATTAGAAGAGGAGAAGAAGGCCAAGCAACGGGCCGAAATCGAGGGCGAACAGCTGGATATCGGCTGGGGATCTCAGATTCGCTCCTACGTCTTCCACCCCTACACCCTGGTCAAGGACAACCGGAGCGGCTACGAGACCCACAATGGCCAAGCCGTGATGGACGGCGACCTCGATCCGTTCATCAATGCCTACCTTCAGTGGAAGCTCAGCCAGAAGAATCCGCAATAATGGTGATTGCGGTTACTGGCGAAAGCAAGTAATATTGACTTAAAAGGAGTGGTGCACATGCGTGAAAGTCGTCATCGCCGCCTGACCCGATCTGCTTCCGACCGGATTATCGGCGGAGTCTTCGGGGGCTTCGGCAAATACTTCCATATTTCCGCAAACCTCTTGCGGATTGTCTACGTGATTTTGACCATCCTGACCGCGATTGTGCCAGGGATGATCATCTACCTGATTTTAATGATTATCATGCCGCCGGATCCCGCTAATCCAGGGATCTTGGGGATGCTGCATACGCTAAACGATCTTGGCAAGCAGGCAACGCGTACGGATCATTCCCAATCACGCCGACAGTTAACTGACGTGGAAGAAAAAGACATCAAAAGAAATGAGCGATCCTAATGGGATTTTGGAAAAAAGTATTGATTGATACGATCTTGTTCATTGCTCTGGCAGGGCTGTTTGCCGGCACGGGGATGTTTTACATCAGCAGTGCCTGGATGGCGTTGCTGGCCAGCTTCGTGTTAGCTATCCTGAACGTTTTGATCAGGCCGATTTTAATGATCCTATCGTTGCCGATTAATATCCTGACGCTGGGGCTCTTCAGTATCGTGGTCAATGGCGTGATGCTTGAATTAACGTCCCTATTTGTTGGCTCAGCATTTTTCCACTTCTCGTCATTTTGGAGTGCGATGCTGATTGCCATCATTATGTCGATCTGCAATACCCTGATTACTGATCATCAGGAAAATGGTTATTGAAAAGGAGTGGATAGTTGTGCCAACAAACAGTGTTACGGTTCAGGAATTAGTTGAAAAGGTTAGACTGAAGGTCCTCCAGGGTGAGGATTACCTTGATCGGCCGATTACCACCAGTGATATCTCACGGCCGGCCCTTGAATTTGCCGGTTACTTCAAGCACTATCCAGCCCTGCGAATTCAGTTGCTGGGGATCACGGAAACCTCGTTTGCCAAGGACCTGACTCACGAGAAGATGGTGAAGTACATGACAAAGATGTGTACGCCGCAGACGCCGTGCTTCGTTATCTCAACCAACTTGCCGATTCCAGCGGAGTTGAAGGTGGCGGCAAAGGATGCCCACATCCCGATTCTCGGGACGCACCTGACGTCTTCCCAGATTCTCAGCAACATGACCTCCTTCCTGCTGGGCCGGCTGGCACCACGGAAGTCCCTCCACGGGGTCCAGGTCGATATCAACGGGGTTGGGGTTCTGATCACCGGTGATTCCGGGGTCGGGAAGAGTGAAACCGCCCTGGAACTGGTTCGGCGGGGCCACCGTTTAGTTGCCGATGACCGGGTGGAAGTCTATGCCCGGGATGAACAGACCCTGATCGGGAGCGCCCCGGCGATCCTGGAGCACCTGATGGAGATTCGAGGAATCGGGATCATCGACGTTGCCACCCTGTACGGAACCGGGGCTGTCATGCCCAACGATAAGATTGACCTGATCGTGCACCTGGAGACGTGGACGCCGGATGCCAAGTTTGATCGGCTGGGGGACCGGGGCGATACCCAGACCATCCAAGGAGTCATCATTCCGAAGGTTTCCATCCCCGTCAAGATCGGGCGGAACTTGGCGATTATTATCGAGTCCGCGGCCATGAACTACCGTGCCGAAACGATGGGCTACGATGCTACGGAGACGTTTGACCGCAACCTGAACAAGCTGATCAAGGCCAACTCCGCACGGGACACCAAGAAGAAGGAACAGAAGTAATGGCAGAAACGATTACTGCGGCCCTCAACCCGATTGCCCTGCAGTTCGGGCCTTTTACCATTCACTGGTACGGGGTCATTATTGCGACGGGCGTGGTCCTGGCCCTCTGGCTGGCCGTACGCGAGGGACAGCGGCAGGGAATTGCCGAGGACTACTTCTATGATTACCTCCTCTGGGCCCTGCCGATTGCGATCATTTGTGCCCGGATCTACTATGTGGCCTTTCAGTGGCCCTACTATTCGGTCCACCCGGCAGAGATCATTGCCATCTGGGACGGGGGGATTGCCATCTATGGCGCCATCATCGGCGGCTTTCTGATCCTGTACTTTTTCTGCCGGTCGCGCCAGTTGTCAATGTGGACAATGCTCGACGTGATTGCGCCGACCGTCATCCTCGCTCAGGGGATCGGTCGCTGGGGGAACTTCATGAACCAGGAAGCCTTTGGGGTAATCACCACCCGGGCGGCCCTATTGGCACAGCATATTCCCCACTGGATTGTCAACCAGATGGACATCGGCGGGCAGTACCGGGTCCCAACCTTCTTATACGAGTCACTCTGGGATCTGCTGGGTTTTGTTTTGCTGGTGAGTCTGCGTCACCGGCGCCACCTCTTTCGGCGCGGCGAGGTCTTCCTGGCCTACGTGATGTGGTACGCTTTTGGCCGCTTCTTCATCGAAGGGATGCGGACGGATAGCCTGATGATCGGTTCCGTGATTCGGGTGTCGCAACTGTTGTCATTGGTGTTCTTTATCGGGGCACTGGTTGTTTTGCTTGTACGTCGTCACCGGGGGAACGTTCCCTGGTATCTGCAATCAGAGTAATATTCATTTAGAGGAGAGATTTAATCATGACGGAAAAAGTAGCAGTATTGGGTGCCGGTTCCTGGGGCAGTGTCCTGGCTAACCTGTTAGTCGACAATGGTCACGAGGTGGAATTGTGGTCCCGGGACCAAGATCAAGTGGACCGCCTGAACAAGGATCACGTTAATCCAGCCTACATGAAGGACTTTACCTATTCGAGCAAGCTTCACGCTACGACCAATATGAAGGCGGCAGTGAAGGGGGCCGACGTTATCCTGATCGTGATCCCAACCAAGGGAATCCGGCAGGTGGCTCACAAGCTCAATGGGGTGCTGGCGGACCTCGAACAGCGCTCCCTGATCGTGCACGCCACGAAGGGACTGGAGCAGAACACCTACAAGCGGCCTTCCGAAATGATTAAGGAAGAGATCGATCCGAAGTACCGGCGCGACATTGTGGTTCTCTCCGGACCGAGTCATGCCGAGTCCGTGGCTATCAAGGACATGACGGCGGTCACGGCCGCTTGCGCCAACCTGGCAGATGCCGAGAAGGTCCAGAAGCTCTTCAGCAACTCCTACTTCCGGGTTTACACCAACGATGATGTGATCGGGGCCGAATTCGGGGCCGCTTTAAAGAACATCATTGCCATCGGCGCCGGTGCCCTGCAGGGGCTGGGCTACCATGACAATGCCCGGGCTGCCCTGATCACCCGGGGACTGGCCGAAATCCGGCGCTTAGGGGTAGCCTTTGGTGCTAACCCGATGACCTTTATTGGGCTGTCCGGGGTCGGTGACCTGGTTGTTACGGCGACGAGCAAGAACTCCCGGAACTGGCGGGCGGGCTACCAGCTTGGCCAGGGCCAAAAGCTGGACGACGTTATCAACAACATGGGAATGGTGATCGAAGGGGTCTACACCACTAAGGCGGCCTATGAACTCAGCAAGAAGCGTCAGGTTCGGATGCCGATTACGGATGCCCTCTACCGGGTCCTGTATGAGGGTGAAGACATTAAAACCGCGATTTCTCAGCTGATGAGCCGAGATCTAACGTCCGAAATGGAATAAGTATGGTAAAATACGATTGGGTAACTTTGAGAGAAATTGAAGTTATGGAAAGGATTTTGTAGTTATGAAACGTGTTAGAAAGGCAATTATCCCGGCTGCCGGTTTGGGGACCCGGTTCCTCCCAGCAACCAAGGCATTAGCCAAGGAAATGCTGCCAATTGTTGATAAGCCAACGATTCAATTCATCGTTGAGGAAGCGCGGAAGTCTGGAATCGAAGATATCGTCGTGGTTGATGGTAAGAACAAGCGCTCCATCGAAGACCACTTTGATTCCAACCCAGAATTGGAAGACAACCTGCGTTCTAAGCACAAGGACGAAATGCTGAAGCTGGTGGAAGACACCACTGACATCAACATCTACTTCATCCGGCAATCCCACCCACGTGGTTTAGGGGACGCGGTATTGACTGCCCGGGACTTTATCGGTGATGAACCATTTGTTGTTATGCTCGGTGATGACTTGAACAACATCAACAACAATGGCGAACCGCTGACTAAGCAACTGATCGAGAGCTACCAGCAAACTGGTGCCTCTACGCTGGCCGTAATGCGGGTGCCACACGAAGACACTGCCAAGTACGGTGTGATCAACCCAAGCAAGGAAGTTACGCCAGGTCTTTACAACGTTACGAGTTTCGTTGAAAAGCCAGCACCAAAGGATGCGCCAAGTGATTTGGCCATCATTGGTCGTTACGTCTTCACGCCAGAGATCTTTGATGTTCTGGCCAAGACCAAGCCGGGCAAGGGGAACGAAATCCAGCTGACTGATGCTATCGATACGCTGAACCAGACGCAACGGGTCTTTGCTCGTGAATACAAGGGCGACCGTTACGATGTTGGTAACAAGTTCGGCTGGGTTAAGACCAACATTGAATACGGTCTGAACCACCCACAAGTTAAGGACGAATTACGTGAATACATCAAGGACCTTGGTGCTAAGTTTGCTGCTGCAGACAAGAAGAGCAGTAAAAAGTAATTTGTCAATCAAAAAGCCGCTGTCAAGCAGACAGCGGCTTTTTACTTATCATAAGTAAGCAAAACGATAGACAAAGCAGGCCGCAGTCGGTATGATAAGGATAGTAAATGACTGATAACGGGAGGAAAAATAATGGCAGAGACAAAGAACTATGATGTAGTGGTAATCGGTGCCGGCCCTGGTGGAATGACAGCGGCGATGTACGCTTCCCGGGCCAACCTGTCTGTGGTGATGCTGGATCGGGGAATTTACGGCGGTAACCTGAATAACACCGCTACGATCGAGAACTACACGGGCTTCAAGAACGTGCAGGGACCGGAGCTGGCAAAGCAGATGTATGACGGCGCCACCCAGTTTGGAGCCGAATACGCCTACGGGACGGTTACCAAGCTGGTGGACAAGGGTGCCACCAAGGAGATCACGACCGACATGGGTGATACCTACGTTGCTAAGGCCGTCGTGATTGCGACCGGCTCGACCCAGCGGCACCTTGATGTTCCCGGTGAGGAAGAATTCAGCGGCAAGGGTGTTTCCTACTGTGCCGTTTGTGACGGGGCCTTCTTCAAGGGCCTCCACCTCGTTGTCGTCGGCGGTGGGGACTCCGCGGTTGAAGAGGGGATGTACCTGACCCAGTTGGCTTCCAAGGTCACGGTCTTGGTTCGTGGCGACCGTCTGCGAGCTCAACCACTGCTGCAGAATGAGGCTACTAAGAACGACAAGATGGAGTTTGTCTACAACACCAGTGTCACCGAGATTGTCGGCGACGATGTCAAGGTCAGCGGGGTGAAGACCCACAACAATGTCACCGGTGAGGATGGTGAAATGGCCGCGGATGGCGTCTTCATCTACGTCGGCAGTGTCCCAATGACGGCCGCCTTCAAGGACCTGGGAATTCTGGATGACCAGGGCTGGGTCAAGACCGACACACAGATGCGGACCAGTATTCCGGGGATCTTCGCTATCGGAGACGTCCGTGAGACGCCATTGCGGCAGATCGCCACGGCGGTTGGTGACGGGGCCATCGCTGGTCAGCGGGTCTACCAGTACATCAACACCATGAAGTGATAATCAGCACCGACCAGAATTGGTTGGTGCTTTTTTAATCTCTTTGCGTATCTACTAAATAGAATAACTAGATACGGGAGGAACTATTATGGAAAGGATCAGTATTCAGGAGGACTTTGTTTTCGGCAGTGTAATGAGCAACAAGCATCTCTGCCAGCATCTGATTCAGATCATCCTGCCAGAACTGCGGATTAATCGTATCGAGTTTCCCACGCTTCAGAAGGCCGTGCAGGAGAACATCATTAGTCGGGGAGTTCGTTTCGATGTCTATACCAAGGACCAGAATGGTGTGGTGTATGAAATTGACATGCAGGTCCGCCACATCCGGGGACTACCCCAGTGGGTGCGATACTATCAGGGCCGGATTGATGGTGATATGTTGCGGCATGGGCAGCCGTACGCTAAGTTGCGGCAGTCTTACGTAATCTTCATCTGCCCTTTTGACCCCTATGATAAGGGACTGCATAAGTACGAGTTCAGAAACTACTGCCGCCAGGATAAGTCGTTGGCGATGGAGGATGGGCGTACGGCGATCTTTCTCAACGCTAAAGGAACGGTAAATGATGTTGATCAGGACTTGCGCAACTTCCTTGAGTATGTGGATAATAAGGATGTGAAGGATGATCATTATGTTGATGAATTAAGAGACTATATCAATGTCCTGAGTAAAGACACGGAATGGAGGAAGGAGTACATGGATAATAAAACCCACATGATGTTTCATGATGAAGACATCCGCGCGGAAGGTCGTAAGGAAGGGCGCGCAGAGGGCCAGACGCTAGCAAGTCAACCACCACGCCCTAAAGGACGTGGCTTGTGAGCAAACACCCTTCTGATGAGTGCTTGAACCACAATTTGCAT
>NZ_CANCWK010000042.1:0-15433 GCF_947381495.1 Limosilactobacillus galli
TGCAAATTGTGGTTCAAGCACTCATCAGAAGGGTGTTTGCTCACAAGCCACGTCCTTTAGGGCGTGGTGGTTGACTTTCGTAAAATAACGAATTTCGCCATCAATGCTGGTGCTTCTTGTAGCCGCCTTCCTTGATAACGTGTTCCTCATCGACGGGGGTATTGAAGAGTTCCTCATCCCGTCCCCGACTGCATTCCGCCTGCAGGGTGATGTGGCAGATGCCGTACTTGTGGCGGAGAATATCCTCAACCTGGCTGTAGATCTTCTCTACCTGGCTTAATGGCAAGTCCTTGCAGTTGAGGTGGGCGGAGAAGATAATCCGGTGCTCGTCGATCATCCAGGCGTGGACGTGGTGGACATCCTCAACACCGGGAACCTGCTTGACATCCTTGGCAATCGCTTCATAGTTCAGGTTAGGTGATTCCTGCATCAAGATCTTGATGGTCTGTACAATGATCGGCCAGGATTCGTAGGCGATGTAGAGGGCCACCGCAATGGTCAGCGCCGGGTCAAGCCAAGGCACATTGACGAAGGTCAGGATGACCCCGCCGATGATAACGGCGACTGAGGAGAGGGCGTCGCTCAAGACGTGCAGGTAGGTTGCCTTCACGTTGAGACTGTTGTGACTGCCGGAATGCAGCAGCACAGCCGACGCCAGGTTGGCGAGCAGACCGATGATGGCTACGGTCAGCATGATCCCGCCGTTGATGTACTGGGGATGATCCAACCGCTGAATTGCCTCGCCGATCAGGAAGATGGCGATGATGATCAGCAGGAGGCTGTTGGTGAGGGCCGAGAGGATTTCCGCCCGCCGGTAGCCATAGGTTCGCTGCCGGGTTTCGGGCCGGCCCCCGATGTGCTGGGCAAAGTAGCCGAGGACGATCGAAAAGGAATCCCCCATGTTGTGAAAGGCATCGGACAGCAGGGCCAGACTGCCGGAAACCAGACCCCCGATGATTTCAACAATGGTGATTAAAACGTTCAACAGGGTAACCGCTAAGAAACGTTTGCCGGTAATCTTTTCTTCCATTATTAATGGTCTCTCCTTTAATTAAAAAATTGTTGCGTTGCAATTTTTAACCCCATAGCATTATAATAGCTAAATGTTACTAACTGAAAAGTTAGGGTTTCCAAACTACCCTTTCATGATATGCTATAATATTATTGTGTTCAATATTTGGCGAGGAGTATATTTATTTTCGTGACCGTTCGAAGGCCGGAATTTTTATCTAGAGGTGAATTGATGTTGACTCCAATGAAGGAAGACTACTTAAAAATTATTTTTGAGCTTGGCGGCAGTCACAAAAAGGTATCGAACAAAGAAATTTCACTAGGCCTCGGCATCGCGGCCGGGTCCGTCACCGAGATGATTTCCAAGCTGGCGGATGAGGGACTGGTTGTCCACGAACCGTACTCGGGAATCACGCTGACGGCGAAGGGGCAGTGCTATGCCGCCGAACTGGTTCGCAAACACCGCCTCTGGGAAACCTTCTTGGTAGACAAACTTCATTATAATTTTGCGGACGTGCACTCGGAGGCTGAGATTCTCGAACACCAGACCAGTGATCGCCTGGCCACCGCCCTCGATAATTTCCTCGGTCATCCGCAGAACTGCCCGCATGGCGGGGTAATTCCCGCTGCCAATGGCCACTTTCCGGATGTCAGCCACCGCTTGCTGGCGGACGCTGACGATGGTGAAGAGGTTGAATTGGAGCGTTTCCTGGATAATCATGAACTGTTGACCTACCTCGAAGAGCTCAACCTACGGCCACAGGACAAGGTCAAGGTTATCCGGCACGAACCATTTGAAGGGCCGATTGTGATCACCAAGGCTGGCGACGACCACCAGATCAGTGTTTCCTACAAGGCCGCACATAATATCTTTATCAAATAGTGGTGCGGAATTACTTCCTTATCATAAATATCTAAAGGGTACTGCTGACAAGTTAAATTGTTAGTGGTACTTTTTAATTAGAGTCATTTTGAAGGAAGTGGGCATATGCTAACGAAAAAACGTCGGCGCCTGGCACTCCGGACGTGTTCCCTGGCTGGCCGGCTCCTCATTGAAAATGGATCCAACATGGAACGGGTCAATGATACCCTGCATCGGATGGCCCGTGCGGCCGGTCTCCAGGACTTTCAGGCCTTCACCACGGTAACCGGAATCGTCCTCGGGGCCAACAGCCTGCCTAATGCCATGGTGATGAATATTCGGCGGCGGAAGAACGACCTGAGCAAGGTAACGGCCGTGAATGAAATTTCCCGGGAAATGTCCCAGGGGCTGATCACCCTGCCCGAAGCATATGCCCAATTGAAGTGGGTCGATCGCCAGGGCCCGTACCGGTACCAGAACCTAGTGGAAGCCTTGGCCGCTGCTGTCTTGAGCATGGCCCTCATGATCGTTTTTACGGGTGACTACCGGGACTCCTGGGTGGGCTTCATCGATGGCGGAATCAGCTATGCCGTCTTCTCATACATGATCCGCAAGTTCAAGATTCAGTACCTCGGGGAGTTCTGCTCGTCCCTGGTGATTGGTTTTTTGGCCGTCTTGATGGTCAAGGCCGGCTGGGCCCACAGTGTCAACGATATTATCATTGGGGCCGTGATGCCACTGGTTCCTGGGATCCCGCTGACCAACGCCGCCCGTGACCTGGTGTCGGGGAACCTGATCAGCGGCCCGACCCGGGGAATTGAGGCGGTCCTGACAGCGGTCTCGATCGGCAGCGCGATTGTGATCGCCCTGCACTTTGCTTAGGAGGTAGTAGGAAAATGCATTATTGGTTAAACCTTCTTCTCCAGTTTTTCCTCTCCTATATCTCAACGGTCTGCTTCGGGATCCTGCTCCATATTCCGGTTCGTGCCTACAATGTGGCCGGGATCATCGGCGGGGGCGTTTGGGTGATCTACTGGATGATGTATTATCAGGATATGGTTGGCCTGGCCTTCGGCAACCTGACGGCGGCCATCCTGATTGCCATCTGCAGTCGGTGGGCTGCGCAGCATAAGAAGATGCCAGCAATCGTCTTTGAGGTTCCCGCCCTAGTACCCTTTGTCCCCGGTGGGCAGGCCTACAAGATGGTGCGCAACTTTGCCATTGGGAACTACCACCTGGTTACGGTCTACTTTTACCAGGTGGTGGTTATTGTCGGTGCGATTACCCTGGGCTTTGGACTGGGCGAATTGTTAAATCGAATTATCCACTACCATCACTGGAAAATTGTGAAAAAGAACCGTTGATACTGGGGCAGTGTGGTATACTCAGTTAATGTTAAATACTAAAATAGGAGATTAAATATGTTTATTGAACGCGATCAGCACCGGTGGTGGCGCTTTGCCATTAGTGGTGGTGCTTTTATCATTCTAATGCTGCTTATTAAGTTTAATTCAGCGGTCGTCACCATGATCGATGCCGTCCTGCAGTCGCTGTTTACCGGACAGCGGATTGAAAATGTGGGCTGGTTCCACGCCTTGATGACGCTGCTGTCATTCTTGGCGAGCCCCAAGATGGACCTGCTCTGGGTACTTATTATTGCCGTTGTTCTGTGGCTCAAACACTACCAGATTCCGGCACTGTGGGCTCTGGGGACAATTATCGGCGGTGATGTGCTTGGCGAGATCTTCAAGCACATTGTCAAGCGGGCCCGGCCGGCACAACACCTTGCAGCCGATGACGGCTACAGCTTCCCGAGCGGTCACACCCTGGGGATCTTCTTGGTAGCGGCCATCCTCTTGCTGATCGTGGTTCCGCTGATTCGCAAGCACGCCACCCGGACCATCTGCCAGCTGCTGATCGTCTTTGTGGTCTTCTTCCTGGCGGTTTCCCGGGTTTACCTGTATGCTCACTGGCCATTCGACACCATCAGTGCCATGCTGCTGGCCTACGCCTGGCTTCAAGTGGCAGAGTGGCTCTATGTGGCCTGGGCACCACGCTTACGAGCAATCTCGTTTTTATCGACTTCTGAAATATAGTAATATTGAGACTGGCAGAGAATAATTTTTTCTCACCAGTCTCGTTTTTGTTTTAAGGAGGGGAAATAATGCCAGAAGTTCAGATTAATATGGCTGTTCCTAGTGATAGTCCGGCAATTGCCGCGATTCTGGCTGATCCGCTTGTGCAGCGGCGGGCCCACCTGATGGTCGTACCTGATCCAACCGCGGTGGCCATGCTGATGCAAAGTACGCACCTGCTGACGATTCGTTGTGACAAGCAGATCGTGGGGATCATGACCCTTGAACAAGTCACGGCGACCTGCTGGGAACTGGGCTACCTACTCTGCCGGACCGACTGGGGAAAGGGCATCATGACGGCAGCAGTGGGCCTGCTCTGTGATCGCCTGCAACCAGGAAACTGCTTGCGGGCAACGGTGGATGATGACAACATCGGGTCGCAGCGGGTCCTGATCAAGAACGATTTCGCTAAGGAGACTGACGATGGGGAGCAGGGCAAGTGGTTTTTTCAAAAAGGCCTTGCACTGATCAAATATTAGAGTATAATTAGAAAACAATGAAGAGGTTGCATCTCTTATCAGTAGTCCGCAACAGGTGAATGAGCACCGCACGGCGGGTGAAAGGAAGGGATGCCGAAACAGATTCCGGCTTATTCCGACGATCTGTTGGGTCATGACTGAAGAAGTTATGGACTGTCGCTAAAATGCGGGGCGCTTCCAAAAAAGAACTACCGTGGTTATTACCAGGTCTTCTGATGGGGTGTCCCGTTGGAAGACTTTTTTATTTACTATTTGGAGGAATGAGTTATATGGCAGAAACAAGTCAAAGTGACCACTCCACCGGCCACATTCATCGGTCGCTGCGGACACGTCACCTCTCAATGATTGCCCTCGGGGGGACGATCGGGACCGGGCTCTTCATCACCAGTGGTGAAGCGATCTCGACGGCCGGACCTGGTGGGGCGCTAGTCGCTTATATCGTGATGGGGATGATGGTCTACTTCTTAATGACCAGTCTCGGGGAAATGGCAACCTACATGCCGCTGACCGGGTCCTTCTCCGCCTATGCTACTAAGTTTATCGACCCCGCCCTTGGCTTTGCCATGGGGTGGAACTACTGGCTGAATTGGGCCGTTACGATTCCAGTGGAGGCGACGACGGCCGGGATTATTATGAATTACTGGCTGCCATCGGTTCCGCAATGGATCTTCAGTGTCACCGTGTTGGCATTGATCTTTTTGATTAACTACCTCTCCGTTCGTTCCTATGGTGAAACGGAGTACTGGTTAGCCCTGGTCAAGATCGTTACCGTGGTGGTCTTCCTGATTGTCGGGGTAGCGATTATCCTTGGAATCATGGGCGGACACGCCGTGGGAGTAAGCAACTTCCACTACAAGAAGGCCCCATTTGTTGGCGGGGTTCCTGCCATCATCAGTGTCTTCCTGATCGCCGGTTTCTCCTTCCAGGGAACTGAATTGGTTGGGATCACGGCTGGTGAAGCGGCCACTCCAGAAGTTTCTGTCTCCAAGGCCATCCACTCGACCTTCTGGCGGATCCTGATCTTCTACATCTGCACGATCTTCGTAATTGCATGTATCCTGCCGTACACCGACAAGAACCTGTTAAACCAAAATGTTTCCAACATCACGATGAGTCCGTTCACCATTGTCTTTAAGCGGGCGGGGCTGGCGATTGCGGCCAGTGTCATGAACGCGGTTATCCTGACGGCGGTGGTTTCTTCTGCCAACTCAGGCCTCTACGCTTCCACCCGGATGCTCTTCTCCCAAGCTCGTGAAGGTTACGCATGGCGCTTCTTCGGCTACATTAACAAGCAGGGGATTCCGATCTACGCCCTGCTGGGGACAATGCTGGTTTCAGCCTTAATTTACTTGACCCAGTTTATCGGCCCACAGGCTTATAACTACCTGATCAATGCTTCTGGGTTGTGCGGGTTTATCGCTTGGCTGGGGATTGCCTCCTCGCACTGGCGGTTCCGACGGGCCTACCTTGCCCAGGGCCGGGACCTTAACGACTTGAAGTACCGGTCGTCATTCTTCCCGTTTGGCCCGATCTTTGCCTTTGTTCTCTGCTTCATCGTTATCTGTGGGCAAAACGTGGACGCCTTCATCAAGTGGGATTGGCAAAACATCCTTATTTCCTACATGAGTGTGCCAATCTTCCTGGTATTGTTCATCTACTACAAGGTTCGTTACCGGACCCACATTATTCCATTGGATCAGGTAGACCTGTCGCGGAGCACTAAGGGTGAAAAGTACGTGGCACCAGATGATGAGGATAAATAATTGTTAACCACAAAATATGGTCACTTTCGGGTGGCCATTTTCTTTTTTAGTGTTAAAATTGTAATCGTGTGTTTTTTAAGACTCTAATTATGAAAGGGAAAATGATTAATGATTGCTTTAGCCGGAACAATTGGCGCTGGGAAGACCAGCTTGACGCAACTCTTAGCTGACCATCTGCACAGCCAGGCATTTTATGAATCAGTCGAGGGAAACAAGATTCTGCCGCTCTTCTACAAGGACCCGAAGAAGTACGGCTTCCTCTTGCAGATTTACTTCTTAAACAAGCGGCTGGATGAGATCAAGGAATCCTACAGCAACGATCTGAACGTTTTGGACCGGTCGATCTTTGAGGATGCCCTCTTGTTTAAGCTGAACGCTGACATGGGGCGGGCTACTGAGACCGAATCAGATATTTACTCATCATTATTGAACAACATGATGGAGGAACTGCCGGACCAGGTTCACCAGAAGGCCCCGAACCTTTTGATCACCATTCAGATCTCTTTTGACACCATGCTGAAGCGGATCAAGAAGCGCGGCCGGTCATATGAACAGATCGCCAATGATCCATCCCTGTACGACTACTACAAGAACCTGAACGAGCGCTATGTCGACTGGTACAAGCGCTATGATGAGAGCCCAAAGATGCTGATCGATGGGGATAAGTATGACTTTGTCGAGGATCCGCAGGCGGCACAGCAAGTTCTTAAGATGATTGATCAGAAGCTGGCAGAATTAAATCTTAAATAGGGTTTGACAGGTTGGTAAAATGATGATATATTAATTAAGCTGATTTGTTTCAGTTTAATTAATTTCTCGGAGGATTAGCTCAGTTGGGAGAGCATCTGCCTTACAAGCAGAGGGTCACAGGTTCGAGCCCTGTATCCTCCATATGCGGATGTGGCGGAATTGGCAGACGCGCAAGATTTAGGATCTTGTATCTTTTGATGTAAGGGTTCAAGTCCCTTCATCCGCATTCAGCTTTTGAAATTAAATTGAAAAAAGCTGTTGACAAATTCCACTCGATCGTGTAACATTTATAATTGTTGATACGGAATGTGTCAAAAACTTAATATGCGGAAGTAGTTCAGTGGTAGAACATCACCTTGCCATGGTGGGGGTCGCGGGTTCGAATCCCGTCTTCCGCTCTTATGCACCCATAGCGCAATTGGATAGAGTGTCTGACTACGAATCAGAAGGTTGAAGGTTCGACTCCTTCTGGGTGCATTATTAAAGCGTGACAGTTATCTCGTTGAGATGGGTGTGGCGCTTATTTTTTTCGGAAATTAGCTCAGCTTGGTAGAGCGCTGCGTTCGGGACGCAGAGGTCGCAAGTTCGAATCTTGTATTTCCGACTATTCTCACCTGTAACAATGACCCAATGGGTTGTTGTTACAGGTGTTTTTTGTTGGGCGACAATTGCCTGAAATCACCTTCATACCTTGTGAACGATTTGAGCATCAAAAGTAATTTTCACAATAATCATATGCTGCGCCTGCATTGATATATGTGCATTTATGAGCTACAAGAGCAATACCTTGTGGAACTCAAAGTAAACGCTTACAATGTGAACTGTAAGCTGCAAATGTGGAAATGAGAAAGGTGATTTTAAAATGGCTTATAAGACGATTAATCCTTATACGAACGAAGTAGAACATGAGTATCCACAGGCCACCGCTGCCGAGGTTGAAAAGGCCCTGACGGCTGCGCACCGGCTTTACCTGCGATGGCGCGGCGGCGGTGAGCTGGCAGAGCGGAAACAGGTCATCACGCGCTTGGGGGAATTACTCCGCAACAGGAAACACGAGCTGGGAACGCTCATCACGCACGATATGGGGAAGCTGATTGGCGAAGCGGAAGGCGAGGTCGAACTTTGCGCGTCATTCTGCGACTACTATGTTCAACGGGCAGATCAATTTTTGGCCCCTACGCCGCTCTATACTGAATCCGGCAATGCCTACGTCCTTCATCAGGCTACCGGGGTTCTGATGGCGGTTGAGCCGTGGAACTTTCCTTTCTACCAGATTGCCCGGGTCTTCATTCCTAATTTTTTGGCCGGAAACCCGATGATATTAAAGGATGCCTCGAACTGCCCGACATCGGCCCAGGCGTTCGCGGACCTCGTAAAGGAGGCAGGGGCGCCGGATGGCAGCTTAACGAACCTCTTTATAGATTATGACCAGGTGGGGACCATTATTGCTGACAAGCGTGTTCAGGGGGTCTGCCTCACTGGTTCCGAGCGCGGCGGCCAGGCCGTGGCAACGGAAGCTGCTAAGAGCCTCAAGAAGAGTACGATGGAGTTGGGCGGCAATGATGCCTTTATCGTCCTTCCTGATGCAGATATCGATAAACTGACCGCAGTTATTCCCGCTGCCCGGCTGTATAATGCCGGCCAGGTATGCACGTCTTCCAAACGTTTTGTGGTCCCGGATAATCTCTACGATGAATTCTTGGACCGGGCCAAGAGAATTTTCAGCAGTGTTAAGATGGGGGACCCAATGGATTCGCACACGACGCTTGCCCCGCTGAATTCTAAAAAGGCCAAGGAAAAACTGCAAAAGCAGGTGGACTTGGCGGTTGAGCACGGGGCCAAGGTCGTTTATGGCGACCAGCCGGTGGATGACCTTGAAGGCCAGTTCTTTATGCCGACGATCCTAACCGAGATTGACCGGGATAACCCCGTTTTTGACCAGGAGATGTTTGGGCCGGTAATGGCGGTCTATAAGTATCATGATGTTGCCGAGGCGATTGCTCTTGCCAATGATTCCAGCTATGGCTTAGGAAGTACGGTCTTCGGGACGGACATTAAGCAGGCCCGGCAGGTAGCAGCACAGATTGAAACTGGGATGACCTGGATTAATTCAGGCTGGGCCTCCCTTCCAGAATTGCCATTTGGCGGGGTTAAGCATTCTGGCTATGGCCGTGAGCTGGCTGAACAGGGCTTCAAGTCCTTTGTCAATGACCATCTGGTATACGAACCAGAGGCATAAGACAAAAGTCAGTGCCGATAATTCAGATAAATACAAAATACCGTTCAGAATTTCCCCAGAGATTCTGAACGGTATTTCAAGTTTATGGACGTTGTGTGTTATCCCCGGACGGATTGCCCGCCGTCGACGATTAACTCAGCGCCGTTAACGTATTTAGCTTCGTCACTGGCCAGGAAGAGGACCGGGTAGGCCACGTCCTCGGGATCACCAAGGTGGCCAAGCGGAATCCCGGCGATCAGCGAGTCTAGAAGTTGCTTGTTGAGGGTAAAGGCCTGCATCAGCGGGGTAACGATCCAGCCGGGCAGGACGGAGTTGACAACTTGCCAAGGTCACGTGCCGCTCCCTTCGTAAATGCCCGGGAAGCCCCCTTAGAGGCCGTGCAAGGTGGGGCCCCGGCAGTCCCTTGGACACTGGCAAGGGATGGGATGTGGATAATTGAGCCACCGCCGATTTTCTTCATCTCAGGAACGACGTACTTCATCCCTAAGAAGTGCGACATGGCGTTGGTATCCATGAAGAGGTGCCAGTCGTCAACCGTGGAGTCGGTCAAACCGGAAGTCTTGTCAGTGATTCCGATTCCGGCGTTGTTTACCAGAATATCGATCTTCTTGAACTTATTAATCCCCTGGGCCACGGCGTCAATCCACTCGTCTTCTTTCGTAACGTCCAGCTTTAATGGCAGAATTGCGTCACCGTATTGCTCTTTCAGGGTATCAACGTGCTTGTTGAGGAGCTTGGCGTTGATATCGGTGGCAATCACCTTGGCCCCTTCCTTAACAAAGAGGGCCGGTTCAGCTGCTCCCTGGCCGCTCGCTGCTCCGGTGATCAGTGCTACTTTATCGTTCAGTCGTTTTGACATAGATAAGCTCTCTCTTTGTTATGATTTGTAAAAAATGTTGGTTACATGATATCAATAAAGTCCGGCAATGGATAATTAAATTTAAGTTACCGAAATATTACAATAATTTTGCGAAGCCTTAATTGTTGCTTCCCAGCTAAAAATCCCCCATCATTATTAGTAGTTAGGAGAGGTGAGAATTGTGAAACGTCTTTTATTGCTGCTAAGCGTTTTAGCAGCCGTTGTCGGAATCGGTCTGCCCGTTAACGCTGATCCCATTTCTTCTATTAATCAATCATCGATCTTCAGCACAGAAGATGGCCAGATGACAGGGAGCAACACCGCCCAGGCGACACGTGCCGGCGCCAGGACCCTTAGCCTGCCGTCCAGGACGCCGACCCCCATTGAAGGCTACCGCTGGCCGACCCGGAACCTGCGGATCTATATGCAAACCCGGGATAAGGCGTTACAGACGGCCTTTAGGGGGGCAGTGAGGGCTTGGAATAATACGGGGGCGGTTCATATCAGCTGGTGCCGCGACGAGGATCGTGCCGATATTATTGCTCAGGACGGGTCGCTGACTAGTACCGCCCCAACAACAACCGTGGGCTATGTATCGTCCCAGCTGGGGTCGACCAGTACAGAATATAACCCGGACACCCACGCGCTAATTCGAGCCCGCTCAACCCTGGATGCCGGACAGCTGGACTATACCAACCGGACTTTCCGAACGGAGATTGCCGAGCATGAACTGGGGCATGCGCTTGGCCTGGCCCATGCGCCGGAGTACATGCACAGTGTCATGATTCCCCGCAATGTCAAGACCGGGATCACCAAGGATGATCGGGCAACGGTTCGCCTCCTGTATGATAGACACCGGGAGTAATTGTGATTGCTTCACAATCTTGTTACTTTTAGTTAGCAATATAATTTAATTTTATGATTGGTTTGCCCTCAGTCAATCCAGCAGTAGCGCTGTCATTGCTAATTTAATGGTAATTGGTTCACTTGATGCGATGAAAAACTTATGGAATAGCCTTTAAAAACAGGGATGGTTCTGCTATTATAACAATTGTGAAAAGTAGAACATGTCTTTGAAAGGGAGAATTTACCTTATGAAAGCTGCTGTTATTAATGATCCAGTAGATGGATACGTTACTGTTAAGGATGTTAAGCTTCGTGATCTCAAGCCAGGTGAAGCTTTAGTTGACATGGAATACTGTGGTCTTTGCCACACCGACCTGCACGTTGCTGCCGGTGACTTCGGCAAGAAGCCGGGCCGGATTATCGGTCACGAAGGTGTCGGCCGTGTATCCAAGGTTGCCCCTGGCGTTACCTCTCTGAAGGTTGGGGACCGGGTATCAATCGCTTGGTTCTTCAAGGGCTGTGGCCACTGTGAATACTGCCTGACTGGCCGGGAAACTCTTTGCCGTAACGTCCTGAACGCTGGTTACACCGCTGATGGTGCGATGGCTCAACAATGCATCGTTCCAGCTGACTACGCTGTTAAGGTTCCAGAAGGTCTGGACCCAGTTGAAGCAACTTCTTTGACCTGTGCCGGTGTTACGATGTACAAGGCACTGAAGGTTGCTGACATCAAGCCTGGTCAATGGGTATCAATCGTTGGTGCCGGTGGTCTTGGTAACCTCGGTATCCAATTTGCTCACAACGTCTTCGGCGCTCACGTTATCGCCGTTGATGGTAACCCTGACAAGCTGCAAGCTGCTAAGGAAAACGGTGCTGAAATTGTTATCAACCGTCATGATGGTGACGTTGACGAACAAATCCAAAAGAAGGTTGGCGGTGTTCACGCCGCAGTTGTTACTGCCGTTACGACTGCTGCCTTTGACCAAGCCGTTAACTCCCTGCGTCCAGATGGCCGCTTAGTTGCCGTTGCCCTTCCACAAGGTGACATGAAGCTGAACATTGCCAAGACGGTTCTGGATGGGATCATCGTTGCCGGTTCACTGGTTGGTACTCGTCAAGACTTGGCAGAATGCTTCCAATTCGGTGCTGAAGGCAAGGTTCACCCAATCGTTCGCACTCGTAAGCTTTCTGAAATCAATGACATGATCCAAGAACTGAAGGATAACAAGGTTGTTGGTCGGAACGTTGTTGACTTCAGCCTTGAAGACTAATTGAATTTAAGTTAATAAATTAAGAGCTATAGGAGATTAAGTTTTCCTATAGCCCTTTTTTCGTAGGACGTTGGACGGGCAGAAACGGGGAAAATATGGTAAAATAATGGTCAAGATTAGTCAGATGATGGAGGGCGATGAAATGGAGAACCGAAGTATTTCGGATATTATCGAAGCATATCTCAAAGAAATCTTTGGTGATGACACCCAGATCGAGATCCGCCGTTCTGAAATTGCTGATCATTTTAACGTTGTTCCATCACAAATCAATTATGTGATCAAGACCCGGTTCACCATTCAGAATGGTTACCTCGTCCAGAGCAAGCGGGGCGGTGGCGGCTACATCCGCATTGAGCGAGTTAATTTACTTGCCGACGTAGATGTGCTAAACTCACTGGTCCAAGCAATTGGCGATTCAATTCGTGAACGGGAAGCGTTCGCGATTATAGAAACGCTCTACAACGAGAAAGTGATTTCGCGACGCGAGGGCGATTTGATGCTGGTGGCACTATCGAAGCAGACTTTAGCAGTTGATGATACCAATATGGAGAATAAACTCCGCGCACGGATTTTAGTTTCGTTTCTTAATCGATTACGGTATGAAAGTTAGAGGTTGATTGCAGATGGATAACATGTTTACACCTAGCGCTAAGCACGTTTTAGCAATTGCTCATGAACAGGCAAAATACTTTAAGCACCAAGCGGTGGGGACTGAGCACCTCCTATTGGCCCTGTCGATGGACAAGGACGGGATTGCCAATAAGATCTTTGAGCAGTTCTCAATCACCAGCGATGATATTCGTGAAGAGATCGAGCGGCTGATCGGCTACGGAACCATGGATGATCTCGGCCCCGCCGACTACCTGCCGTACTCACCGAAAGCTAAGCAGGTTTTGGCATTGGCCGGACGGGAGGCTCAACAGATGCATGCCCTGAAGATTGGGACCGAGCACCTGTTGCTGGCCCTGATCGCGGACGAAGGAGTCCTTTCGTCGCGGATTCTGTACAGCCTGGACGTCCTGCCGCGGCAGGTCCGGAAGGTAACACTGCGGCGGCTCGGTATTTCCGAGAGCCAGGTCCAGCGCCGTGCCAGCCAAGACGGTAACAATAACCAGGCGGCGGGAACCCCAACCCTGGACAAGCTTGCCCGTGACATGACGCAGCTTGCCCGGACCAAGCGCCTCGATCCAGTTGTCGGCCGGGACAAGGAGATCAAGCGGGTTATCCAGATCCTGAGTCGGCGGACGAAGAACAACCCCGTCCTGATCGGGGAACCCGGGGTTGGTAAGACAGCGATCGTCGAGGGACTGGCCCAGCAGATGGTCGCGGGGACCGTTCCAGAAGAGCTGGCCAACAAGCGGCTGATGGTCCTCGACATGGGCTCCCTGGTTGCTGGCACTAAGTACCGTGGTGAATTTGAAAACCGGTTGAAGAAGGTTATTGAGGAGATCCAAAATGATGGGCACGTCATCCTCTTCATTGATGAACTGCACACCCTGATCGGTGCCGGTGGGGCCGAGGGGGCCATCGATGCTTCCAACATTCTGAAGCCGGCCCTGGCCCGAGGCGAACTGCAGACGATCGGGGCGACTACCCTGGACGAGTACCAGAAGCATATCGAATCCGATGCGGCCCTGGAACGGCGGTTTGCTACCGTTCAGGTGGATGAGCCGACGCCAGAGGTTGCTCTCCACATTCTGAAGGGCTTGCGGCCAAAGTACGAGGAACACCACCACGTTAAGATTACGGATGATGCCCTGGAACAAGCGGTCAAGCTTTCTTCCCGTTATATTTCTGATCGTTTCCTGCCGGATAAGGCCATTGACCTGATGGATGAGTCGGCAGCCATGGTCCGGATCGACGCCGAAGAGAAGAAAGACCGGCAGCCATCACTTGAGAGCAAGCTGGATGACCTGCGCACTGCCAAGGAAACGGCCATTGAGAACCAGAACTTTGATCGGGCTGCTCAGCTCCGCCGGGATGAACTGACGTTGAAGGCGGAACTCGACCGGCAGAAGAAAGAGCTGGCACACCGTTCAGCAGAAAAGGGCGGCTACCGCCTGAAAGTTACCGGTGAAGATGTTGCTAAGGTTGTGGCTGAATGGACAGGTATTCCGTTGACGCAGCTGAAGAAGAGCGAGAGTGAACGGCTGGTCAACCTTGAACGGGTTCTTCACCGGCGGGTGATCGGCCAGGACGAAGCTGTTAGTGCCGTGGCTAAGGCTATCCGGCGGGCTCGCAGCGGCCTTAAGGATCCCAACCGGCCAATCGGTTCCTTCATGTTCTTGGGGCCAACCGGGGTCGGAAAGACTGAATTAGCCAAGGCGCTGGCCGAGGCCATGTTTGGCTCGGAAGACAACATGATCCGGATCGATATGTCCGAGTACATGGAGAAGTACAGTACCAGCCGACTGATTGGTGCCGCGCCAGGCTACGTGGGTTACGACGAAGGGGGCCAGCTGACCGAAAAGGTTCGTCAGCACCCGTACTCCGTTGTACTCTTGGATGAAGCCGAGAAGGCCCACCCAGACGTCTTCAACCTCTTGCTGCAGGTCTTGGATGATGGCTATCTGACCGACGCCAAGGGCCGTAAGGTGGACTTCCGGAACACGATCATTATCATGACTTCCAATCTGGGGGCAACTCAGCTTCAGGATGAAAAAGAAGTCGGCTTTGGCGCCAAGGATATGAGCCACGATTACAATGCCATGGCCGCGGCTATCCGGCAGCAGTTGAAGTTGCACTTCCGGCCAGAATTCCTCAACCGGATTGATGAAACCATCATCTTCCACTCGCTTAACAAGAAGGAACTACACCAGATTGTTAAGCTGATGGCCAAGTCCTTGACTTCCCGGATTGCCGAGCAGGGGATCAACCTGAAGCTTACGCCAGCGGCAATTGACGAGATTGCCAAGGTCGGTTATGATCCAGCTTACGGAGCGCGGCCGCTGCGGCGGGCTCTTCAGGACCACGTTGAAGACAGCCTGAGTACGGCCCTGCTGGATGGTCAGATTAAGGTTGGCGATGATGTCAAGATTGGTGCGCACCAAGGTCAGCTGACGATGAAGATTAAGAACTCCGATACGGATAAACCGATTTTGATTAAGATGAATAAGTAATGAATTGGGAGCTGTTCTAATGGTTGGTTCTATGATATTCGGTAAGGATAAGATGAATTCTTATCTTTATCGTTTTTTGTTACTTGCTGTACCATTGAT
>NZ_CANCWK010000043.1:0-14816 GCF_947381495.1 Limosilactobacillus galli
ACGTCCTTCATTATGAAGCGTTTCAATGACAACACGGTTCTGGAATGATAAGTGCTCATCAAGGACCTTCTTTCTAAAGGATTGTGTGGTAACACCATTAAAGACCTTGATGGGTTTTTCTGTCCACTTAAATGTTCAACTTAAATTTTACAATCTGCCTTATGGTAATAAGGGGGTATACTTAATCAATAATATTGACCGTCTTGTTTTGGGGCTATATAATCGTAACAACTCAGCGAGGTTTATAAAGAAAGGGTGAGTGGTTGTTTTTGGTGCATGGTCAAGCCATTTGATACCTACCCGGGAATAGAAAAGGTGGAGTCCGGCTACACCGGCGGGCACGTTGCCAACCCCACCTATGAACAGGTAAAAACAGGAACCACTGGCCACACGGAGGCGGTCCGGATCACCTTTGATCCCACTGTGGTATCCTATGCCGACCTAGTAGAGATTTATTGGCACCAGACGGACCCGATAGATGCGATGGGGCAGTTTCAGGACCGCGGTGATAACTGCCGGCCGGTAATTTTCGTTAAGGACGATGAACGGCGACAGATTGCTGAGCGTTCTAAGCAACGGCTGGCCGAAAGTGGCCTGTTCGACCGACCAATTGTTACCCAGATTGAGGATGCCCAGCCCTTCTACTCGGCGGAGGATTACCATCAGCAATTCTATAAGAAGAATCCGGCGCGGTTTGCAATGGAAGAGGTGGGTGGTCGCGAGCAATTCAAACGTGATCACTGGTAGAAATAAAAGATCCCTGGACCATCATTTCGGTGATCCAGGGATCTTCTATTTTAAATACTAGTTGTTCATCAGAACATCGAGCAGTTCTTGGGCGGATTCCTTAAGGGCGTCCTTGGACTTGTCGTTGCCCAGGTGAGTGTAGATTTCACCAACGTAAACGCCGGCGTTGAAGAGGTTATTGAAGACCTTGTCAATGATTGGCTGGGTCTTTTCTTGCTCTTGAACAGGGCCGAATGGGTTAGCGAAGAAGGTGGAGCTCATGCCGACTTCATCGGTAGTCCCGAGGGCCTTCCGCTTACCGGCGATGAAGACCTTCTTAGCGTCGTCTTCAGTGTCGAAGCGGTGAATTCCGACCTCGTCACTGTAGTTGTTAGCGTAGAGCCACATATCAACCGGGTGGTGTTCGACAACGTGCTCGTAAGTGTCAGCTGGGATGATAACCCGGGCGTTTTGCCGTTCAGGATTGAGGTAGACACCACGGTCCATGTTGTTGAAGGCAACCGCACTGGACAGGTCATCGAGCCGGACAAAGGCCCCCGTTTCGGTCCCTTGGGCGTAGAGCTTGCCGTCGTCCCCGATGGTAAAGCTTCCCATGTCATCGAAGATCGTTTCCATGTCGACGATCTTGTCATCGGCGATTTCTTGCAGAGCTTCGATTGATTCAGACTTCCCGGCACCGGAGTCACCGAAGAAGACCACGTTCTTTTCCTTACCATTGGTGAAGCGGATCTTCAACATAGAACCGTGAATTGGCAGCCGGCCATTGTTAATTTGGTGCAGGTTGTGCAAGGTCAGACACATCTTCTTCATGTAACCGAAGTAAGTGGTCTTGTCCGTGTATGGTACTTCACCGACCCAGATCTGGTTCTTCTTATCAAGGTAGTAGTGAGAAACCATGCCTTCAGTCTTTTCTAAACCGAAGAGGAGAATCAGGTCAGGCTTTTGACCTTCGACATCTTCTGGGGATGCCAGTTCAAACAGATTAGAGAGGGCAATCCCGTTAACCAGGTAGTCAACGTTGAAGTAGATGTAGGCAAGACTCTCACCGATCTTAGCTGGGTAGCAGTACCAGTGACCCTTTTGACCGTGGAAACGTTTGATTGGGTTTTCTTCAACCGCGGAGAAGACCCCTTCACGTTTGTTACTCTTGGTGTGCATCATCATTGGTGGACGAAGCATGACCGTGTTGATAAAGTCAATGTCACGGAGTTCTTCGTAGCCTTCTGGAATTGGCCAGTCATGTTGTTGGACCAGCATGGAGGCGTTCGTGGCCGCGTTGACCTGCCGGTAGGTCCGGTTGGTGAATCCTTGCAGTTTCTCTTCGATTACCCGGTAGAGCTTCCGAACCAGTTCGTTCAGGTGGGTGTCAATCATCTTAAACTCATTGCCGGCGATCTTGCTGTTGCTGTAGTTAATAACCGAGACCCGCAGTAAGGAACGGTAGAATGAGTAGAGTGCTTCAATGCTTGCCAGGATTTCCTTAGGGTCATAGTTGTCGTAGGCACTGCCGTTGTTAATTAAGATCTTCTTGAGAACTTCGACGTATTCTTCAGGGGTAGCATTGTCAAATGCGTCGTCGTCATAGTCTGGATTGCGTGAACCCAAGTAAAGTTTAACGATATCGAGCAGTTCGTCACTGTTGATCAATGAGTAGATATCATTATAGTAGGCTTCACTAAGGTTAAGTGTCGCAACGCCCCGGTCAAGGTTGACATAGAGGGCATTGGTTTGAATCTTTTGACTGTTTTCCGTCATCTGTACCATCAATCCTTTCATCTATACCTTGTCACCTATTATAGTTTATTTTTAGAGAAAAATGAAAATAAAATTAAAAAATATTAGAATAATTTCTCAATGGTGGTGAATTATCGTTCGGCAAAAGTGTGCTAAAATATTAGTATCATCACAATGTAAGGGGTTAAATTATGGAAATTAAATGTAACAATACTCTGGCGGTTTCACTCCACCGGGTTTTTAATGCAGACCTGAATGAACACGGTACGGTTTTTGGCGGGCAGATCCTGAAGCTGGTTGATGGGGAAGCCTCAGTAGCGGCCATGCGGGTGACCCGCTCGGTCGTTGTCACGGCGGCAATGGACCATGTCCAGTTTCTGCGGCCCTTCAAGCTCCAGGATTCCATGTGTATGGAGGCCTACGTCACGGGCGTTGGGCGGCGGTCGCTGGAGGTATTCGTCAAGGTGATTGGTGAACACCTGATGACCGGCGAGCGCTTCCTCGGTTTTACCTGCTTCATGACCTATGTGATCCAGGACCCGAACAAGCAAATCGAATACGACAAGGTGGTTCCAGAGACACCGGAACAGGAAGCGATGGTGGCCGGTTACCAGACCCGGCGCCTGCACCGGAAGGAAAATCGGCAGCGGCAGAAGATCATCCTTGATTCGATTAATATTAAGAAGCCATGGTAAAACGTTATATTACAGTGGCTTTACAGATATGACGGAAAATGATAACTCCCAGTAACCCGTCTGTAACGACAATCGTGTATAGTATTAACCATCAAAGCGATCAGCCCTGCTGGTCACAATACTAAAGTACAAAGGATGGATTGATTTTTAATGAAGTTATCTAAGAAAGCCGCCAAGATTACAGCAGCCATTGCCGGTGCCGTTGCACTGGGAACCGTTGCTACTGCAACCACTGCCAACGCCGACTCCATTTACACGGTGCAGGCAGGTGACACCCTTTCTGGAATTTCTTACAAATTAGGCCATGATTTAACATTCGTTGACACTCTGGCTTCCAACAACCAGATTGCTGACAAGAACGTCATCTACGTTGGTCAGAAGTTAGTGATCAAGGATGATGGGGAAGTTGCTCCTGCAACTGCTCAACAGGCAGCCACCCTGCTAAGTGCCACTAGCCAAAACACGGCCAGCCAGGCACCGGTTAGCCAGAACAGCCGAGCTAGTCAGTCTCAGGCTAGTCAAGCACCTGCTCAACAAACAGTTAGCGCAACCACGCAATATGCAAACGCTGCTGCAACTAACACTGGCTACACTTCCAGCGTTGCCGGTAACGATGCCGCCGCTAAGGCCTGGATCGCCGGTCGTGAATCTGGCGGCAGTTACACCGCGCGGAACGGTCAATACGTTGGTAAGTACCAATTATCTGAATATTACCTGAATGGCGACTTCTCCGCTGCCAACCAGGAACGGGTCGCTGATCAATACGTTGCCAGCCGTTACGGTTCCTGGTCCGCCGCTCAAGCCTTCTGGCAATCACACGGTTGGTACTAAAATAACCAAACTGGATAATTTTAAGGTCGTCTCTCAAGTCGAGGCGACCTTTTTTAATGGCATTATATGATTAAATCTTCATATGTAACTAAATAATTGAAAAATTTGGGCTGTGGATATCTAAAAAGGCAACTTGCTAAGTGCTTGGCAGAGTAGTGATCCAGCTCTTAGTCAATATTAGTCAAGCAAAAATTAGCACTCAAAGACAATAAGTGCTAATTTGCTATTGTATTTTTCATTGGTGCGATTAAGATAGTAAGTGTAATCAAGATCAAGGTAATCAGAAAGGAAGAATCAATTATGGCTAATGAAATTCAACGTCGTGGTAACTTATTCGATAACTTGATGAACATGCGTGATTGGATGAATGATGATTTCTTCTCTGACTTAACACCAGCAGCCGATCACATGAAGACTGATGTCGCTGAAGACGACAAGGCTTACCAAGTTAAGATTGATATGCCAGGCTTTGACAAGAAGGATATCCACATCAATTATGCTAACAACATCTTGTCGGTCACTGGTCACCGGGACACCTTCTCCGATGAGAGTGACAAGAAGGGCAACATCCTGCACAGTGAACGGCGTTACGGCCAGATGAGCCGTCAATACCGTCTCCCAGATGTTGATCGTTCTAAGGTTTCGGCTCATTACGAGAACGGGGTACTGACCCTTGATCTGCCAAAGATGCAGGCTAGTGACGAAAACGATAGCCGGATTGATATCGACTAATTTCCAAATCCACATCCATAAATACCCAAAACGGGTTGCCCAATTGCTGGGCAACCCGTTTTTTGTAATTAAAAAGGTACCGTCGATTGACGATCCCCTCTTTTGTCATTGGCTAGAATGCCTGAATCACGTGCATGATCCCGAAGACCATCAGCATTGTCGATACCAGCCAGACGATGGTCATGGCAGAAAGCATCGGACTGAAGAGAAGGATGATTCCTAAGATAATGCTGATAACCCCAAGGATAACCAGCCAGGTGGCGTAACCACGGTGGAAGGCTTTAAACAGCCCGGCCGCCTTGATTTCCATGATGGAATCGATGATGAACCAGATGGCGAACAGGATGGCAATGTAGAGGGCACCAAGACCTGGGTAGACCAGGACAATGATCCCTAAAATAATATCTAAAATAGCAGCAAAGATGATCCATCCTGAGCTCTCGTTAAGGGCCCGGTTAACAAACTGCCGGAACCACAGTTCGTAGATTCCCCGCAGAATGAAGGCAATCGCTACTAGAATTGTCAAAAAGTGCAAAGTCTTATCTGGGTGCATGAATGATGCCAATCCGGTCAGGATGAACAGGATCCCGACAACCAGACTGAACCAGTCAAAGCCCCGCTTTTGTTCAGTAAACATGGCCAAAACTCCTTCCTAGTAAAGTACGATTATCATCATAGTTCAATTGAACAGGTGAAACAATAACTTTTCTAACGAAAAAGCCCAGTAGCGGGATAGTCGTCGCGCTGCTGGAGACTTAATCAGGGATTTTCTTTGATGCCGTGAGGGAAGTCTTTGTTGATCTCCCGCAGAATCGGCAGGAGATAGTTGACATATTGGTGATAGGCATCGATCGGTTTCAGGTTGCCGTCATTGTCTTTCATCAGGGCAATTGCAATATCATGTGCCCGTTGTTCGTTTGAAATCATTCTTATCACCTCAAATACTAAGTTTACCAAATCTAATGGCGAATGAGCATCAATCGTTGTAAAAATTTCCGCCAGCCATTTTGATAGAGGATCAGCATCAGGGAAAAACCGATGATTGTTCCCAAGGTGTTGGTGATCAGGTCGTCGATATCGGCAAGGCGCTGGAGGTTAAGAAGGTAGTCCCAAATAAATTGGTTGGATTCGATGAAGAGACTGAAGCAAAAGCCGTACAGGATGGTTCGCTCAAAGGGGGTCCGATAGTTAAAGAGAAAGATGTAGACGCCCAGCGGAAAGGTCATCACAATGTTCAGGAAAAATTCGATGCTGAATCCTTGAAAGGGGATGATGTTGTAGGGGACGCCGTGAAAGTGGAAGAGGATCTTTTGGGCTGAGGGGATGTTGACGTGGGCAGGGGTCAGGCACAGCCACATCACCGCGGTCATATAAATCAGAAATGTGATCATGGTCAGCCGTTCTCCCCAACCAGAATAACGCTGCCAGCTTCGGATATGCCAGAATATTAATAATATGAGACAAAAGTAGACAATAAAGGGAAGATAAGCACGCAAAGAAAATTACTCCTAACCGAAAAAAGTGTTATACAATATAGTTTCGATAGTTCGTTATTATATCTCAAGGTGGACCAAATTAGTAGTCAGTGGTCCACTTTAATATTGAGGAGTGAATTAAAAATGGAAAAGAAGCAGCAGATGAATCGGCGCCTCAAAAGCCGGCACATCGAGCTGATGGCCCTCGGGGGGACGATCGGGACTGGCCTGTTCCTGGGTTCGGGAAAAGCCATCCGGGAGGCCGGACCAGCGATCCTGCTGGCCTACCTGATCACCGGAATCATCTGTTTTGGCATTATGCGGGCGCTGGGGGAACTCCTGTTGTCGAACCTGCACTACCGGTCGTTCATGGAAGCCATCCGGGACTACCTAGGGCCGCGGGTCAGCTTTGTCGCTGGTTGGGCCTACTGGGCCTGTTGGCTGGCATTGGCCATGGCCGAGATCACGGCGGTGGGGCTGTACATCCAGATCTGGCTGCCCCATGTTCCTCAGTGGATTCCCGGATTGATCACGCTGGTCATCTTTCTGTGTTTGAACCTGATCACCGTGAACGTGTTTGGTGAGATTGAGTTCTGGTTTGCCCTGATCAAGATCCTGGCGATTGTCATCCTAGTCGTAGTGGGGATCTTGATGATGATCCTTCAGTTCAAGACGACTGATGGTTACGTGGCCTCGCCAATGAACCTGGTCCGCTACCATGGCTTCTTTGCAACAGGACTGGGCGGCTTTGCCCGGTCCTTCCAGATGGTCGTTTTCGCCTTTGTTGGCATTGAGATGGTCGGGGTGACCGCGGCGGAGGCCGAGAACCCGCGGAAGGTGATTCCCCGGGCGATTAACGGGATCCCAATCCGAATCCTGCTCTTCTACATTGGCGCCTTGGCAGTGATCATGTGCATCTACCCGTGGGACCACCTGTCGCCGAACAACAGTCCCTTTGTCCTGGTCTTCCGGGATGCCGGGCTGCGCGGGGCGGCCAGCATCGTCAACTTCGTGGTGATCACGGCGGCGGCCTCAGCCTGCAACAGTTCAATTTACACGACGGGACGGATGCTGGCGGAGCTGACGAGCAATGCCCACCGGCCAGCCATTCGGCGGATTAGTCGGCTATCCAAGCGGGCGGTGCCAGCCCGGGCCGTTGTGATCTCATCTTTGGTGATTGGGTTGGCAGCGATCCTGAACCTGGTCATGCCGGGGGAGGTCTTCACCTTCATCTCCAGCATCGCCACGACCAGCTTTCTCTTTATTTGGGCAGCGATCATCCTGGCGCACCTGCGCTACATTCGTCTTCACCCGGATGAGCGGACGTTTAAGATGCCCGGCGCCCCGGTGACGGACTACCTGATCTTAGCCTTCTTGGCCTTCGTGATGGTAGTATTGTGCCTGGAACGGCAGACGCTGGAGGCCTTGATCCTGACCCTGGTCTGGTTTGCCATCCTCAGTGTTGCTTCACTGAGCCAGCCGAAATATAAATCAACTAAATAATTAAATGAAAATGGTCCAGCATCCTGTGATGGGGTGCTGGACCATTTGGTTTTAATGGTTATTTAAGTGCAGTTTGCGCTGACAGTCGGGACAGATCCCATGGACCTCGATGTGGCAGCCCGTAACCAGGTAACCGGTCTTTTCCCGCGACATCGCCTGCAGTTCCTTCGTAATTTCTGAAAAATGTTCATCAAAGACATCGGAAATTTTACCACAGTTATCACAGACGACGTGATAGTGGGGGTGCCCAAAGTAATCGTAGTGGGTACTGCCGTCACCGTTCTTCAGCTCGATGACCAGGTTGTAGTCGACAAATAGCTTCAGGGTATTGTAGACGGTTGCCATACTGATGTTGTCAACATTGTCCTTGAGGTCGTCATAGATCATCTCCACGCTCGGGTGGGTATGGTGGTTGATCAAGTACTCTAAGATCAGTTTCCGTTGGGGAGTGAGCCGAACCTTGTTAGCACGCAAAACCGAAATGGCGTGGTCAAATTCAGCCTCTGCCATGAACATCTCTCCTTTCTTACAACAATTATAAATTACCAATATTATATCATTTACAATCACGAAAGCAAAATATATAATGTTCGTTGGATAGTTAATAATTATTCTAAAGAAGGATGATAAGGAATGGAGAAGAGCATTGATCAAAACGGCCGTCCATATAGTCGCTTTTGGTTTATTTTTACCTTGTTAGTGGGGACGTTTACGATGTCGATCAGCCAGTCGTCATTGTCGACGGCGTACCCAACTTTGATGCGGGCTTTTGGGATCTCCGCCTCGACCGTGCAATGGTTGACGACGGGGTTCATGCTTGTTATGTGTGTCAGTATGCCGATCAGTCCCTGGATGCTGAACAACCTCAACTTTAAGACGATGTTTATGGGGGCCCTGGCCTTGTTCGATATTGGGTCGCTGATGATCATTCTGACCCCGGCCAGTTGGGGCGTCAGCGGCTTCTGGTTCATGATGATCGGCCGAGCGATGGAGGCCTTTGCGGTGGGAGTCCTGTTCCCGTCCTACCAGTCGGTTCTGCTGGAGATTACGCCGAAAGCGAAGCGGGGCACGGTCATGGGCATGGCTGGCCTGGTCATGGGTTCAGCGCTCGCGTGTGGTCCAATTGTTTCCGGAATCGTACTGAAGTTCTTTGATTGGAAGAGCCTGTTCGTTCTGTTCATGCTGGTGATCACCGCAATTATCGTGATGGCCGGGACCGGTCTTATTCGTGACGTCATGGCCCGCCACACTAGTAGCCTGGACTGGTTTTCGGTGATCCTGTCGATCGGCTTGATCGGGATTATGTACGTGGTTAACCTCATTGGCAAACGCAACGTCAACTGGTTGGCCACCATCATTATCCTGTTGGTCAGTGTTGTGGCCATCGTAGCCTTTTGCTACCGGCAGCTGCACCTCAAGCAGCCATTGCTGGAACTGCGGGTGCTGAAGACCTTCAACTACGACCTGGCAATCTTCTTGACCTCAATCTCGTACATTGCCCTGATCGTCACCACGATTATCTTCCCCCTGTACTACCAGGGGGTCCTGCACGTCAGTCCCTTTATTTCGGGAATGTCCCTGGTTCCCGGGGCAGTCTTCTTGAGCATCCTGAACCCGCTGACCGGGACGCTGGCAGATAGGATTGGCTTCAAGCCGACGATGATTGTGGGGATGCTGATGATCGTCGGTGGCTGGCTGGCGGCTTTCTTCGTGCTTGGTCACCTCAGCCTGCTGGGGATGATCCTGTGTGCTATGTTGATTGAGGGTGGCAACGCCTTTGTCATGATGCCGGCGGTAACCCTGGGGGCTAACGCTTTGCCAAATGAACTGGTTCCCCACGGGACGGCCGTGATTACCACCGTTCGTCAGGTTCTCGGTTCGGCCGGGGTAGCCGTTTCAACCATTATTTTGACGGTTGGAACGGCGACTGCCCTGGGCCGGGGCAGTGAGCGGCTGACAGCGGCCCTGCATGGCTACCACCTCGTCTTTGCCCTGATGGTGGTTGTTGAGATTATCGGGCTTATCCTGGCCTTGATGTTAAAAGATGTTCGTAAAAAGAATACCAACTAAGCAAAGTTTCGTATTAATATAATAGAGGTAGGTGACCCGGAATGGCTGGCAATGCCATTTCGGGTCACCTTTTTCGAAGACGACGTCGAACGGCTCTACCAGGATAAGTCAATTATCCGGAACCGGCGCAAGATCTGTGCGGTCATCAATAACGCTCGGGTAGTTCAGCGGATGCACCAGAACGGCCAGACGCTCGATGACTATGTCTGGCAATTTGTTGACCACCAGCCCCAGCGGCTAATCCTGGCTCCCGGGGAGGCCCTGCCCGCCCAGACGGCCCAGTCAAAGGCGATGGCCAAGCAATTTAAAAAGGATGGTTTCAAGTTCATGGGCCCAACGATTATGTACTCGTTTATGACCGCGGTCGGCTTGGTCAATGCCCGCCGTTAGAACTTGATCATTGATTATTGAGCGGCTCTTATGCTAAGATTGGTCTCGTTATAAAGCAAATTCCCGATAGGATTCACGCTTGCCGTGAAGATGCCTTGTAACCGCAACTATAAAACTATTGAAAAGTTTCACTAGAATATGGGGGAATTAAATTAAAATGGCAGAAAAACATTTATTTACATCAGAATCAGTCTCTGAAGGACACCCAGACAAGATTGCTGATCAGATCAGTGATGCCATCCTGGATGCCATGCTCGAACAGGACCCGGATGCCCGGGTAGCCGTCGAGACCTCGGTAACGACCGGCCTGGTCCTGGTCTTCGGTGAAGTCTCCACCAAGGCCTACGTCAATATCCAAAAGATCGTGCGGGATACGATTCGCAAAATCGGCTACACCGATGGTAAGTACGGCTTCGATGCCGACAACTGTGCCGTCATCACGGCGATTGACGAACAGTCGCCTGACATTGCCCAGGGGGTCGATGACTCACTGGAAACCCGTGAAGGGGACGGCGATCCGCTGGACAAGATCGGTGCCGGTGACCAGGGACTGATGTTTGGCTACGCAACTGATGAGACGCCGGAATACATGCCGCTTTCACTGATGCTGAGCCACAAGCTGATGCAAAAGATTGCCCGCCTGCGTAAGGACGGGACAATCCCATACCTGCGGCCAGATGCCAAGGCCGAGGTAACGATTGAGTACGATGAGAACGACCAGCCATTGCGGGTTGACACCGTTGTCCTGAGTACCCAACACGATCCAGAGGTTTCCTTGGACCAGATCAAGAAGGACGTCAAGGAACAGGTCATCAAGGCCGTTATTCCTGCCAAGTACCTGGATGACAAGACCAAGTACTTCATCAACCCAACCGGTCGTTTCGTCATCGGGGGCCCACAGGGTGATGCTGGTCTGACCGGACGGAAGATCATCGTTGATACTTACGGTGGGGCTGCTCACCATGGTGGTGGAGCCTTCTCCGGTAAGGATGCCACTAAGGTTGACCGTTCTGCTAGTTATGCTGCCCGTTACATCGCCAAGAACCTGGTTGCCGCTGGTTACGCCAAGAAGCTGGAAATCCAGGTTGCCTACGCTATTGGGGTGGCTGAACCGGTTTCCATTGCCATCGATACTTACGGCACGGGAACCAAGAGCGATGACGAACTGATTGCAGCGGTTCGCAAGGTCTTTGATCTGCGGCCAGCCGGGATCATCAAGATGCTCGACCTCAAGCGGCCAATCTACAAGCAGACAGCAGCTTACGGTCACTTTGGCCGGACTGATGTTGACCTGCCATGGGAACACCTGGACAAGGTTGACGAATTAAAGAAGATTTTGGGTTAATTATTCACAGCGCGCCTTGCAATCGCCAGGCGGGCTTGTTAGAATAATTGTTAAATATTTTGATCGTGATAGAAGTAGTAGCTGGAATAGCGATCTTCAGAGATCCTGCGGGGCTGTGAGCAGGAGGTCGTTGCCAGTGAACTCCTCTAGGTGATTGCTGCTGAAACTAGTAGGCGGTGACGTTTTCCGCGTTAAGGAGCCAAGTGCTATGGTTTGACCATAGAAAACGGGTGGTACCGCGGATTAATTTTCGTCTCGTAGAAGGACTTTCTACGGGACTTTTTTATTACGATCAAAAGAATATTGCTACGCGATTTTTGATAAAGGAGCAAGAAAATGGCTTACGATCACAAAACGATTGAAGAAAAGTGGCAGAAGTTCTGGAAGAAAAACAAGACCTTCAAGGCCGAACTGAAGCCAGATCAAAAGAAGTACTACGCACTGGACATGTTCCCATACCCATCTGGCCAAGGACTGCACGTTGGTCATCCCGAGGGTTACACGGCCACCGATGTGATGTCCCGGATGAAGCGGATGCAGGGCTACAACGTGCTGCACCCAATGGGCTGGGATGCCTTTGGTCTGCCGGCCGAGCAATATGCTTTGAAGACTGGTCACAACCCGAAAGGCTTTACTAACCAGAACATCAACCACTTCCGTAACCAGATCCAATCACTAGGTTTCTCCTATGATTGGGACCGGGAAGTTAATACGACGGATCCAAAGTATTACAAGTGGACGCAATGGATCTTCGAACAACTCTACAAGAAGGGCCTGGCTTACGAGAGTGAAATCATGGTTAACTGGGCTCCCGACTTCATGGGCGGAACTGTCGTGGCCAACGAAGAGGTCGAAGACGGTAAGACCAAGCGGGGCGGCTACCCGGTTTACCGGAAGCCAATGAAGCAGTGGGTTCTGAAGATCACCGCCTACGCGGACCGGCTGATCGATGACCTGGACCTGGTTGACTGGCCAGAAAGCGTTAAGGAAATGCAACGGAACTGGATCGGTCGTTCCGAAGGTGCTTCCGTCTTCTTCCCGGTTGCCGGTGATGAAGATACCAAGATTGAAGTCTTCACGACCCGGGCCGATACCCTCTTCGGTGCTGCCTACGTTGTCCTGGCCCCAGAAAATGACCTGGTCGACCAGCTGACGACTCCTGAACACGCTGAAGCAGTCAAGGCTTATAAGGAAGAAACTTCCCGTCGTTCTGACCTGGAACGGACCGACCTGAACAAGGACAAGACTGGGGTATTCACCGGTTCCTACGTCATCAACCCGGTTAATGGCGAAAAGCTGCCAATCTGGATCAGTGATTACGTCCTGGCCTCATACGGTACTGGTGCCGTAATGGCCGTCCCAGCTGGTGACCAGCGGGACTACGACTTTGCCAAGAAGTTTGACCTGCCAATCAAGCCAATCATTGAAGGGGCAGATCTTTCTGAGGGGGCCTTCGATGGTGATGGCAAGCACATCAACTCTGGCTTCCTGGACGGCCTGAACATCGCTGACGCTAAGGCCAAGATGATTGATTGGCTGGAAGAACACGATGCCGGACACAAGAAGGTCAACTACCGTCTGCGGGACTGGATCTTCAGTCGGCAACGTTACTGGGGTGAACCAATTCCGGTTATCCACTGGGATGATGGCCGGACGACCCTGGTTCCTGAAGATGAACTGCCGCTGAAGCTGCCAGACACGGATAACATTGAACCATCCGGAACGGGTGAGAGTCCACTGGCCAACGTCAAGGACTGGGTCAACGTTTACGATGACCAAGGCCGGCACGGTCTGCGGGAAACCAACACGATGCCGCAATGGGCTGGTTCTTCATGGTACTGGCTCCGTTACACTGACCCGCACAACGACAAGGAATTTGCCTCCAAGAAGGCCCTTGACTACTGGTCACCAGTTGACCTCTACGTTGGTGGGGCCGAGCACGCCGTCCTACACCTGCTCTACGCCCGGTTCTGGCACAAGGTCCTCTATGACCTGGGCCTCGTTCCAACCAAGGAACCATTCATGAAGCTGGTTAACCAGGGGATGATCCTCGGGGCTAACCACGAAAAGATGTCCAAGTCCAAGGGGAACGTGGTCAATCCAGATGACATCGTTGAAAAGTACGGTGCCGACACGCTCCGACTCTACGAAATGTTCATGGGACCCTTGACCGAGTCTGTACCGTGGGATGAAGAAGGTCTGCACGGTTCCTACAAGTGGATTCAGCGGGTATGGCGTCTGTTGATGGATGACAACAACCACCTGCGGGACCGGGTTTCCAACTTCAACGACGGCAAGCTGGACAAGGTTTACAACCAGACGGTCAAGAAGGTTACGGAAGACTACGAGCGGATGCACTTCAACACCGCCATCTCCCAACTGATGGTCTTCGTCAATGAAGCCTACAAGGCTGAAGACCTGCCGGTTGAATTCATGGAAGGCTTCGTCAAGATGATCTCCCCAATCATGCCGCATGTGGCTGAAGAGCTGTGGAGTCAGTTTGGCATCAGCGACACGATCGCTTACCAGCCATGGCCAAAGTATGACCCTAAGGCCCTGGTTGAAAATGAGGTTGAGATGATCGTTCAAGTTAACGGCAAGGTCCGGGCTAAGATCAAGATGGCCAAGGACACTGACAGAAAAGAAGCCCAGAAGCTGGCCCTGGCTAACGAGCACGTCCAGAAGTTTACGGCTGGCAAGGACATCAAAAAGGTCATTGTCGTACCAAGCAAGATCGTTAACATTGTTGCTAAGTAAGATTTAATAAAGAACCGGACCGTGACAGTACGATCCGGTTTTTGTATTTGGAGGAAATAAAAATGGAAATGGTGAGTTACCCGGCCTTCTTCACGCCAAAGGAGGACGAGATTCAGGTGGACTTCCCCGACCTTCCCGAGGCCTTTACCCAGGGGAAAACGATGGAAGAGGCGATGGACTTTGCTAAGCTCGGCCTAGCCATCACGATTAATGATAAACTTGGTCACTTTGAGAAGGCGCCAGCGGTCAGTGACCTGGCAAAACTGCGGGCTCAGTATCCGGACCGGAATATTCAACTGGTGACGGTTGACCTGGACCAATATTAATTGAACTACTCGGCCATAAATGACCGCGCTTCTGGGAACGCGAAGTAGTAGTATTTAGGCTGTTGTATCAGTATTCTGAAGACCTAACTTACAGGACTTCGCTTTTTCCCCATAAAAGGCTGTGTCTTCTTGCCAATAGTCAACCACCACGCCCTAAAGGACGTGGCTTGTGAGCAAACACCCTTCTGATGAGTGCTTGAACCACAATTTG
>NZ_CANCWK010000044.1:0-13886 GCF_947381495.1 Limosilactobacillus galli
CGCCCTAACGGGCGCTAAAGGGGCCTATCCATCCCATGACTAAAGTCACGGGATTTCCGGCCAAACATCATTAAAGCGTGATATAGAAATTAGAATTGGGACGGTGACATTGACTAAAGATGCGGCCGATCGGTTCTTTATTTCTATGCAGTTAGCGTCAGATACTCCTTTTTTATCACCTAATAAGGCTAATCATGGATCCATCGGAATTGACCTTAATACCGATAATTTCTTAACGGATAGCAAGGGCCATGTTGTTCCTAATCCACGCTATTACCGCACCATTAAGGATAAACTAGCTAAGGAACAGCGGATATTATCTCGACGCCAGCGACGTGCTAAGCAAGCGCATCGTCCTTTACGGGATAGTAAAAATTATCAAAAGCAACGTTTAATAGTCGCTAAACTCCACGCCAAAGTAATGAATCAACGGCATAACTTTCTCCAACAACTCTCTACTGCACTCATCAAGAACTACGATTTAGTAGTAGCTGAAGAATTGCGGAGTAGAAATATGCTCAAAAATCACACATTAGCCCTTAGCATTTCTGACGTCGGTTGGCGGACTTTTCTTGGTATGTTGGCCTACAAGGCTGATTTATATGGGCATCAATTTGTGACTGTCAATTTCCAAAATACTACACAGACTTGTGATGATTGTGACTTTGTAATGGGAACTAATAATACTAAGACTAACATTAGCTGACCGTGAGTGGATATGTCCAAGTTGTGACGCTCACCACATTCGAGATTGGAATGCGGCAAAAAATATCCTTGATAAAGGACTTGCTAAATTAGCGTAATCGTAATTGTCCCTATGGCGACCTGGGGACCTAAAAGACATTGGTAATTAGATGACCGCTGCCTGATTCCAACTCCGGCTGGTCAGGCAAGTTATCTGTATCTATGTAAATTGTGGTCTGGAATTCGCTAGGAGTTCCAGCTCACAAGCCACTGGCTTTAGGCGGTGGTGGTTGACTTTGCTTACACCTAATTTTACCAATTATTGCGTGATTTTAACAGAAATGAAATCTTCTTATAATACAAATATGTGTATAATAAACCTGAAGCTTAATTTGACTTATCACACACTTAATTGAGGAGACTGATGAAATATGAAGAAAAAGGGAATGTTACTTTTCGGCGCGGGACTGATGGCTGGACTCAGCAGTACTTTTGGGTTCAGTCACGCGAAGAAAAATAACACTACGACCGCGTTACCAATCTTTTATACCGGCACTTGGCAATACTACGATAAGGAACGCGATCGATCCCATAAAATCACCATTTCTCCTGAATTAAAGCTTGGCATCGACAACCAGCCAATTCCGGCAACCGTTCAGCAGATCAAGGCTGACAAGCTGGTCTTCCTCGACAAGTTCGGCTACCACATTACCATTCGTGCCAACGAAAATCGGCCTGTTTCACTGATGGACGAAGCCGATGACCAAGTTTACACCATTCAACCGTTAAAATAATTTGCCAGCCGTTGTTACGGCTTTTTTATTTTTAAATTTATTTTTTATCCTTGTACTGCCGACGCAACGGGGCCTGGTAGCCATTCATAAAGTGCAAGATCTGTTCAAAGTCGGCACTGAAGTAGAGGCTCGTCAGGTAGCGCTGTTCCAGGAAGCCAGCTTTATTCATTTCCGTCAGCAGGTCCCGCAGCGGTGCGTAGAAGTCATTGAGGTTGTAAAAAGCCACCGGCTTCTCGTTATCGCCAAGGGTCATCCAGGAAGCGGCCTGACTGATCTCCTCCAGCGTGCCCAGGCCGCCGGGCAGGGCCAGCATCCCATCGGCAAGCTTCATCATCATCTCCTTACGGGTATCCATGCTATCAACCAGGTGCAGGTCCGTCACGTTCGCCATGGTGACGCCGCGACCAGCCAGCTGCTTGGTGATCACTCCATGGACAACCCCATGCCCGTCGAGAACTCCCTGAGCAACCGCCCCCATCAGGCCGTACTGGCCGCCACCATAAACCAGTTCAATCTGGTGGTTGGCCATGGCCAGGCCAAGCTTGTAAGCCGCCTCCTGATACCGGGAATCACGGCCGTCCCGGGCACCACAATATACTGCTAATCTTCTAATCATTCTCATCATCCATCCTTTGCAATGCCGCCAGCTGCTGATTGATCGTCGCAGCGGCGGTTTTGATTCCGGCAAGTTCGACCGGGTATAAATCGAGCAGCAGCAGGTTGCCAACCCCTTGCCGGCCGATCAGCGCTGGGAAACTGACATAGCCCTCATACTGCGGCTGGAAGATC
Source organism: Limosilactobacillus galli (assembly GCF_947381495.1). Taxonomy (NCBI): domain Bacteria; kingdom Bacillati; phylum Bacillota; class Bacilli; order Lactobacillales; family Lactobacillaceae; genus Limosilactobacillus; species Limosilactobacillus galli. The sequence goes on from NZ_CANCWK010000044.1 coordinate 2,268, forward strand.
GCCACCGGCAGGGCCAGTTGCTCGTCAGTTAGGATCGCCCGGACGATCCGAGCGGCCCAAGCACAGGCAGCACTAGCGTTGTAGCCCAGCCCTTGCAAGGTATACCAGTTGCTGAGGTCAGCGTTGATTTTCAAATGCTGCTGGTCCAAGTGCCGGCCATTGATCGTCTGGTCGAGTGCCTGGCCATTGACCCGGACAGTCGACCAGGCAAAGACCTGCTGCCCATCGTGCTGACCGTAGACAAAGCCCGTCACGTTGGCAGATGATAGCTTGGCAGCCGCGGCGATTGCCCGGTGCAGGCGGGCCGTCTCTAAGACCGTGCCGATCCCCAGAACCTGTTTAGGCGGCAGGAGCAACTGCTGCTGAAGGTAGGCGGTCACAGCTTCGTTGGGGTTGGCTAGGTTGAGGACGAGGCCGTGAAAGCCGCTGGTCTTAACCTGAGCTGCCACCTGCTTGATGACATCATGGTTGAAGGCCAATTCGGCCATCGGTTGGTCTGCAATCAGGCTGCTCTTCCCCACCGCCACCACGATGATCTGCGCATCTGCCAAAGCGGCGTAGTCCTGAATCACGATTTTTGGCCGGCTTGCCAGAGCGGTCGCGGCATCCTGCAGGTCCGTCTGGAGCGCCAATGCCAGCTGGTCGTCCTGGTCAATCAGCACCAGTTCGTCGGTTGTTGCGGTCATCGTCAGCTGGTGGGCCAAAAGGCGGCCAACGTGTCCTAAGCCAATAATTCCAATCTTACTCATTTCTCTCACCTTTATTTCCCGGGAAATTAAAAAAGATTATGCCATAATTCCCCCTATATCAAGCAAAATTCTACAACGCGGTACACAAATGGCCTCAAGTGTCCGACTCCTCCGAACGCTTGAGGCCTATTTGTGCTCGCGGGGGCTCGAAGACGAAGTCGTGAACGACTTCTGTCTCGCTCCCTCCCCGTTAAATTCAAATTACTGTTCTTCCTGAAAGGCCCGTGCCTCAGGGAAAACATTGAAGACAAACTCGCGCGGTCCCTTACTAAAGTCAAATTGACCGTCCGGCTCGTAGGTTTCACGGTGCTCGCCCACGGACAGTTCAATCTCCGTCGGCTCCAAGCGGGTGTGAACACCAAGCTCGATTGCCGCCCGAACCAGCCGCTGGGCATCATCGGAGTATTCACCGCTAAGGGCCTGCAATGGGTGCTGGTAGCCAATGTTGGCCGTGTAGCGGTCGTTGGCAACTTTCAGGCCAAACGAGAGCAGGTTACCGTTCTCCAGTTGATCAGCCAACTGACCGCTGATAGTCAGTGATGGATCATCAATCCGCCGCTGGGCAAAGGTCAGGGCTAAGCGATATTCACGAGGAGCATTGAAGTCCTCAACGAATTTCTGGAGTTCCAGCATCAGCTCATTAGCTGCCTGCTTCATCCAGTCTGTTTCGTCCTTGGCCTTCTGAAGAGCTACCTCATTGTTGAGCTTCCGGGCTTCAACCAGCCGGTGCGCTAGGTTATCCGGCAACGGTGACACCAGGCTGTCCAGCAACAGAAGTTCCAGGAAGTTGATCGTGTCATCACTAATCCCCGTCCGGGACAGCGGATCCAGGTCAAAATTCCGGAATTCCAAGTAGTTGATCCCATTCTTGAGGATCCCCGCCAAGTCGTTGTTATCGTGATTATGCCGCCGCATCCGCACTGGGCCGAAGAATTCCTTCAGGCTGTAGAAGTTGCCATTGTCGATGTACTTCTGGAGTTGGGCAAAGTGCTCCTCAAGCGAGGCGTAGGTCACCTGCTCCGTCGCCAGGTTATCGTCACCATAATTGCTACACCGCAGGCTCCGGACCGGCAGTTGCAGGTCGTCCGGGAAGCTCTGGGGCATGTCTTCAGTGACCGGGCTGGCACCGAAGAGGTAGGTGAAGAGCCATTGGTAGAGGTAGAAGCGCTGAGCCAGCTTGAAGTAGAGGTGGTTTTGAAAATCAGTCTGGCTCGAATAACGGTCAGTATAGAAGCGCTCGTACAGTTCCTTCACCAGGTCATTGTCCAGACTGAAGTTGACGTGAACGTCTCCCAGAATTTCCTGAGCAATCCCGTATTTTTTGCCTAGATAGTCATGGTTGGCCTGGTCCCAAGGCTTGCTGAAGTCGGTCTTCAGAAAATCCAGGTCGTTTTGGTACAGCGGCGCCGGGGCCATGCTCAGCGGCCAGAGGCGTTCGTCATCGTGCAAGTGAGCGATCATGATCTGCTCCAGAACCTTCAGGTGACGAACGGCTCGCTTACTGCCGACAACCGGCTCGGTCTCAAAGTCGAGCATGTCGTCGGTGTAACCAGAGTTTAGGTATAAATTGTGCTGCCGGGATCGCAGGTCTACCGGGTACGGGTAGCGGCTGGCCCGTCCATTCGTTAACACCCGGTGTTTCTTTACTTCCAATCCAAAGCGACAGGCGAACATCTTAGCGTTCATGGCGGGCTCATTCAGAGCTGCCTTGATCGCATCGTATTTTCCAGTCATCGCTTTTCCACCCCCATCTTTTTATCTCGCAATCAACTGTAACACTTTTGGGATATAATGAGCAAGATTTTAATTTAATTCCCTGATATAAAAAGAAACGGCCCTGCTGACTAGCAGATGTCGTTCCCTTATTTTATTTTGTAATGTAGTCCAGCAGCTTAAACATTACCTGTTTATTGGCCGCTGGAACCCCGTGATCGATGATTTCTTGCGGTGTCTGGTGCAGATCGTTATGGTCAAGCGGGTATTGGTTATCGTTGACCGCCATCTCACGAACGTTATCGATCAATGGCTCGAAGTGAAACTGCAGACCAATCACGTTATCCCCCAGCAAAAAGCCCTGGTTCTTGACCAGGTCACTGGAGAACAGCAACTGGGCCTCGTCCGGTACTTGGAACATTTCCTCATGCCAGTGCAAAGCCGTCAGCTGGTCCGGAATGCCTGGGATAGCATCTGTCTGGTGATAGACCGGCGCCCAGCCGACCTCCTTGTGCGGCGCCTTGCCGATCTGGTAGCCCAGAGTCTTGGCAATTTGCTGGGCACCGTAGCAGGCCCCGAAGATCGGCTTATGCTGGTCGAGCAGTTTGCGGATCAGGACCCGCTCCTGCTTGATCCACGGCAGGTCATCGTTGGGACTCATCGGGCCGCCCAGCACTACCAAGAGGTCCGTTTCATTAGCGGTTGGCAGGTTGCCGAATTGGTAGGGATGGTAAACGTAGAATTCGTGGTCATGCGCGTGGGCCCAATCCTGGATTGAACCGGGTCCCTCGTTTGGTGTGTGTTGCAAAACATTAATCCGCATGTTTAATCCTTTCCATCGACGGCAATGTTGGGCTAGGTATCGCCTGCAAGTACCTAAGATGGCATTATTTTAACACAGTATTTGTGAGGAGGTAATGATGAAGCTCCAAATTACATCCTACGCTTGGAGTCAATGACTTTATTTCCCGGGAAATGATTTTCAATGGCTGCCGGATGGGTTGCCTTGAGCAGGGCAATGTCAGTTGGTGTTGCGGATCTGTGATGATAGCGGGCCGCCGCATAGCGTATTCGACTGACTGGCAACCAATGATCGCCAGCCCATGTTTCTGCAAGCCGCGGGGTTGCATCAGGGCCATAACCTTTCCCCGGACGGACTCGGTCCAGTCGCCAACTCGGGTAAGTTATCAACTGGGCGGTTGGTGTGCGCTCGTGCCAGCGGGCTTCGTAACACCAACCGGCATGCCGCCAGGTATATTTAATTTGGCGGTAGCCGCTTTTCATCTGTACCTGACAGGTGGCGTGGTCGGGGATTGACCATGGTGCTGTCTTACGTAAGTTCAATTTATAATCTCCTCACCAATACTTTTCCTCAAGTCTACTTTAGAAGGTTGCTCACTATCAACGTATACTTAGCAGCATCGAAAAACCAATTGATTTTATCGCAGCTTTCCTACTATATAAAGATAAAGACTTCTCATAATTTTTAAAACTTAAAAAACCTCTCCTTCCTTACCGGTAGTCATAAGTAAGAAAGGAGAGGTTCTTATTTATAGGTGAATAATTTTATCTAGAATCAATTATGCATTAACCTTTGCCAAGCTAGCAGCGTAGTCGATTCCCTTAGCATCAAGGTATTCGATGATTTGACTGATGGTGAGGAATGGAACGTGAACTCGTTGGGCAAGTTCAGCCAGGCTGTCGCGACGAGCCATCGTGCCGTCTTCCTTCAGTACTTCAATGATCACCGCAACAGGTGCTTTGCCGGCCAAGTATGCCAGGTCCACTGCTGCTTCCGTATGGCCGATCCGGTCGCGCAGGCCATGGGGTTGAGCATAAAGTGGCTGGATGTGACCAGGGTGGTTGAAGTCGGTAGCCTTAGCATCTGGCTTGGCGATCTGACGAATAGTTGCCGCACGGTCATAGGCTGATACCCCGGTCGTTACGCCAGTCGCCTCGTAGGTTCCATCAGTGGTAACCATGAACGGTGTTTGGTTCGGATCCGTACTGTGTTCCACCATCTTCTTAAAGCCCAAGCGGTGGGCAATACCTTCACTCACTGGCACGCACATCAGCCCGTTGGCTTCCTTCAGCATCTCATAAACCGTATCAGCCTTGATGCCATCCCCTAACGCAACCAGGTCACCCTCGTTTTCCCGGTCTTCGTTATCAGCAAGGATAATGTAGCCACCGTTTACCAATTGGTCCAATGCTTCTTCGACGGTTGAAAATTGACTCTGCATAATTGAATGACTCCTTTGAAATTCGCTAAGCAATAAGACAACAACATTCGAATGTGTCATTATGATAGCGAACATTATAGCTAAAATCAACCCATTTCATAATAATTTATGAACTATTTATAGATATTAAAATATAAAGTTCGCTTATTGTGATGGAATAAGAATACCCCCAGCCAATGAAACACCATCATCTGCTGAGGGCCTTTAATGAATTATTTCCGCAGCACTGTCCTAAATAACAAGCAGCTGCATTGTCCTAGGCTTGTCAGCGTCATGCCGCTAGCAATTCCGAAGCCACTAAGCAAAAACAATACTAGTCCTATTCTCCATCCTCGCGTAATTCAAGATTGAGTTCATTAATATCAACTGAGTCCAGGTCAATCAACTCGCCACCGAGCCATTCCTTGAAGTCCGGATCGACGTCACCACATTGGTACTTGCAATAATACTCCTTCAATGCACCGGTGCCACCGATGTCCTCAATGATTCCGTAACCCTTTGCCTCACTGACGATCGGCTGATAGCCAACATAATTCGGAACTAGCTCTTCAACCGTCACATTGAACTCCCAATCATCATTATAATCGTAGGTTAAAACGAGCTGATCACCCTTGTTTAGTATGGAAACCGTAGCCTTGCTTGCATCAATTACGTCATCCGGAGCATCAATTTGAAGCGGGAAATCATCCCCCAAGAAGAATGGTGACATATAGCAATCCCCCGTTTTTTCATTCACGAGGTCAAACATAGGTCCAAAGTAACCGTGGAAGATATCAATAATTACCGTCTGCAAGTTTTCAATTGACTGATCGCCAGCGATATAGAATACCCGGCTCATCTGGGGCGTAAAGTCGGCTAACGTAACGCGGATTTTATACGTCATCTTAACTTGGGCTGGATTAGTATAACGAACCTTCGCAACTTTAGCCTGTTTCTTATTAGCATCGAATTCTGCTAAAGTATCCCGAAAGCTTTCCGGAAAATCTCCCCGATCGATCGCATCCATAATCAGATCATAGTCGTCATCGATCATTTGGGGATGGTTAGCGAGCATCTCATTCATCGCATCATAAGACACCTCGTTCGCCCCCGTAAAAGTATCGAAGGCATATTGCAGGTTTTCAGCAACATGCTCGGCGGCCGGCTTATTGACGATTCCTGCATGACTCAAGAAAGTAAAGAAGCGGTCAAGGACATCCATTGGGAACTTGTTTGGGCCGTCCACAAGGATATCCCAGTAGTATTGGTTTACCGCTGCCAGATTCGTCGTTACCAGATCAATCTGATCATGGAATAGGAAATCATTCAAGAAACGACCCAGCACGTCTTCAGCTGCATCTCGATTCTTAATGGTCTTACCATATTCTGTCGTAAAAAACTGCTCAATCATCTTTACGTTATTGTCTTGAATTGCCAAGACCGTTTGGTGATTCTTTGCAGGGTCCTGACCAATAAATTTTTCCCAGTCACGGGGATCACGGAACTGCGGGGTAATTGTACAATAACTGGTTCCCGGACGCGGCTTCCCAATCTTAATTGGGATTACATCATTGGCTACCCGACAAAAATGCTTTAGGATTTCGTGCTTTTCATCGAGAAGGGCACACAAACTCAAGGAGAAATCACTCATCAAGTCATTCTCCGGTAAGTGAAGTTTAGCCTCATCAGTAAGTCCCTCAGTCAGTTCTTCTTGGTGCTTCTTGATGGCTTGCTTATACTCCGCTATCAATGGAGAAGTCTCATCCGGATTATAGCGATACTGGATAGTTTCCGTTACAATCCGATTAATCCGTTCCTGTTGCTTGGCAGTTAGGAAGCCCAGTTCGTGAAGAACATTTTCAAAGATATACGTAAATGTAGATAGTTTCTGGGTAATAATTGGCAAGCCCGTTAGTTTTTCAACATATAGGTAGTACGACCCTTTACCAAGGGTCACCGGACTGATGTACCACGTCTTGAATGGTTTCTTTGCCTGCGCCCCTACCTCATTTCTCAGTTGATCTGCTAGGTCATCACCAAAGTTAATCTGTGTCATTGTGTTCTCCTTCATAATCTACGGGTGTTTTTCAAAGTATATCATTTACAATCCACAAATGGCCCTAAATACTCGAAAACAATTCGAATACTTAGAGCCACTTTTTAGTTACTATACTTTACTCCAGATGAGCCGACTTCGCCAGGTCATCCATTGTCTTGAAGAAGGCTTCCTTATCGGCGCTGGTGACCAGGGTCAACGGCCGGCCAGCTGGATCCTTGAACGTCCGACCAGCAGCCCGTCCCGCGGTTTCAACTTTCGCCGTTTCCTGGGTCTTGGTAACCAGGTCGGGATACAGACTTGAAAGAGTCGTCAGCACATCCCACAGGTAGTATGTCGAGTCAGCCTCGTCCGCTAATACCAGTGAGTAGCCCTGACCAATCAGATCAAGTGCCGGGTACTTACGCAGGCTCGCCCAATGGAAGCGCAGTTCTTTCGTTAGCGGAATCTCCTCGGTACTCTCCAGACCAACCATCTGAATCTTCAGCTTGGAGTCAAAGACCGTCTTGACCGCTTCCGGATCCCAGAAGGCGTTCCACTCGGCCGTCCCATCAAAGCCGAGTTCGTTAACATTGCCGTGCCCATCGAGGCAGCCCCCCATCCAATATAGACAATCAATCTTGTCCTGAATATCCGGATTGGCCTGCAATGCCCGAGCCAGGTCCGTCAGTGGGCCAGTCATGATCAGTGTAACCGGGCCATCTGCCGCCATTATCTTTTCCACCATGTCCAGGTGGGCTGGCTTATCTGCCTGTGGTGTCTTAATCGTCCCCGACTCGTTCAACATCGGAAAGGCATCGAACGAGAAAGAACTCAACCGCCAGTTAGATGGGAACTGGTGATGGGCCCGTGAATCGGACTTGGCAACTGCCAATTGATCATGGCGCTGGTTAAAGCGATCAATGATCTTCCGCGAAGCCTCTACGGCCGGGTCGACATAGCAGTCCGCATCGACAACACCGACTCCCAGCAGCTTGATATCTGGAACCTGAAGCAACAGTAGCAGTGATACTAGATCGTCCACATTTCCATCGTGGTCAAAGTAAACATTTTTCATGACAAGGTCCTCCTTTACTAGGACGAGTATATCATGTTCTCAGAAGTGAATTTTCTCTAAAACGTTTTACAAAGAGAAAATAATTTCCCGGGAAATTTTAAACGGGGATTTCCCCCTCCACACCCTATTCAGATGCCACCAATAAGATGATCAAATTCAGTACTAAAGGTCGCCTTCTGCAGGTGAGTAGTGATGAAATAAACCACTGCCTGATCTCCAGCAACCGAAAATGCCAGGCGCGTTGAACCAATCTTGCCGAGGTTCAGGCGGAACTCATAAACGTTCTGACCATTGATCCGCTGGTGACTGGCTAACTTCACCTTGGTCATCCCCGTCGCCACTTCTTTAGCGATCGCCGCTGCAATGGTCTTCTCGATCATTTTCCGCTGACCATGCTTCTTGAAGAATGCTTTGCATCCACGATTATAAAATTCAATCTGCATCACTCTTTCACCTGGCTCATATACAACTGATGGCTCCGCGGGAACTCACGTTTGAAGGCACTTGTTAGCTCATGTTTAGCCTGACTGTCGCCAAGCCGATAAACACGCGTCCCATCAATATAGCCCTGTTCAATTAAAGTCAGCTCCTCATCATGAATAACCACCGTCAGCGAACGATCTTTCTTCTTCGTGAATAAGGCCACGCACTGGTTACCCTGCCCTTTCAAGGCCTGTTTCAGGATCTCCCGGGCTTGCTTAATCGGTATTTCACGCATCTCACTTGAACTTCCTTACCTGTTTACTAACACCTATTCTAATCGCCAGATGCCAAATACAAAAGGCATGATCCGGTCAAGTACCGCAACCATGCCTTTTATATCAATAATCAGTTCTCTTACTTACATCTTGCCAATCAGCGATCTCCTATAGCCGTTGCTTGAGCTGGCCACTGACAAACGCCACCGCGTCACTACCCAAAAGCAGCGTCTTCGGCGGGTCATCCTTAGCAATCGTTTCGACGATCACCTTTCCAGCCTTGAGCGGGTCACCAGGTTCGCGATGATCATTCTTGACGTTTTCCTTATGGGTCTTCCAGGCCGTCGCCTTGTAATCAGCGATATCCTTCTGGGTTCCCTTGAGGTTGTCCCCGTAGAATGCCGTCCGGAAGCCGCCGGGTTCAACTACCATGACCTTGAATACCCAGGCTAGTGACCTCCCCCTGCAGGGCCCGGGAGATCTACTCGAGGGCTGCCTTGGTCGAGGCGTAGTAGCCGGAACCGATACCCGACTGGACCGCCGCAATCGAGGAAATGTTGATGATCGCCCCGCGGTGTTGGTGCCGCATGTGGGGCAGAAAATGCCGGATCAGTTTGACCGGCCCGAACAAGTTCGTGGCGTAAATCTCACGGATCCGTTCGTCCTCTCCCTCTTCAACCGCAGCCCGGTAACCATGCCCGGCGTTGTTCACCAGCACGTTGATCGGTCCAAAATCATCAAGCTTCTCGATAGCCTGTGCAATTGAGTCATCATCACTCAGCTCTAGAGCCACTGGAAAACACTGCTGGGGGTACTGCTCCGTCAGCCTCTGAAGTTTTGCCAATGACCGGGACGTTACCGCGACCCGGTTGCCGGCCGTCAATGCTGCCATGGCGATTCCGTAGCCGATCCCGGAAGAGGCGCCCGTTACTAACCAGTTTGCCATCATCAATTCCTCCTCAAACCTGACTCAGTGCTTCATCAATCGGGGTGTTGCCTTCCCGCATCTTGATAATCTTGCGGCTGGTGTTGTCGTACTTCAGGATATCGGCCAGGGTCTTGGCCACGTCATCGGCCGGGTTGTCGCCGAACTCGCCATCGTCAACGGTGATCTTGCCGGTTCCCGGCTTATCAGTCATCGCCGTCGGCTGGAGGATCGTGTAGTCTAAATCAGTATCATGGATCAGATAGTTGTCTGCGAAGAACCTGGCGATGTTGTAGTCGGTCAGACCATCCAAGCCCTTGACCGTCCGCCAGCGCGTCGGTTCCAGCGAGAACAGCGCACTCAGCATCACGAAGCGCTTGATCCCATTCTTAGCCGCCGCCTGCATGAGCTTGACCGCCCCGAAGGCATCAACCTGCAGCAAGTCCTTGGCCCCCGAACCCGCGGTAAAGTAAACTGCGTCAGCGTCGCCAAGCGCCGGCCGCATTTCTTCGACGTTCTCGTGGAGGCCAAGCTTAACCGGCGTCACGTGGTCGTTTTGCATGACCCGCTCCGGGTGGTGAGCCCCGGCAATGACTTCGTGCCCGTCTTCAATCAAGTCGCACGTCAATTTCGTTCCGACACGGCCAGTTGCCCCGGCAATAAAGATCTTCATTTTCATTTCACCTACTCATCTAAAATTATTACTAATAACAAGTGTAGGCGCTATTTTTGAATTAAGATATTACTTAATAGTCATACCGCTATACAACGTGTGCATAGCCGATAGTATGCAGAAAGTTAAGGTTAATGTATTGCAATCTATTATCCCGTGTCTGGTATAATAAAATCCACAATGATTTTTGGTATATCGACTATACTTATAATATATTTAACGAAAATAACATTAGTACAAATAGTGTATTGAGGAAGAGGTAACTTATGGCTAAATCCAAGCGTAATAAAACGATTGATTTTTCACTTGAAGATGCACCGGCAGGCGTCCTGGAAAGCATCAAGGATGAACATGATAATCTATCACAATTAGACAGCATCATTAATCAAACCATTAATGGCGATTCCTTCAAGATTATGCAGGAAATACCCGATAATTTTGTTGATCTCGCTTTGATTGATCCCCCCTACAACATTAACAAGCAGTACGACGGAATGAACTTCAAAAAGATGACAGACAATGATTACCAAGAGTATACACAAAAGTGGATTAACCTAGTCAAGCCTAAGTTAAAAAACAATGCTAGTCTATATGTCTTTGCTGATTGGACTACCAGTATCGTGATTGCGCCGATTCTCGAAAAGAATTTTGTGATCAAGAACCGGATCACTTGGCAACGCGAAAAAGGACGCGGTTCCTTGTCCAACTGGAAGAACGGGATGGAAGACGTGTGGTTCCTGGTTAATGACAAAAACGATTACACCTTCAATGTCGATGCCGTCAAACTCAGACGGCGGGTGATTGCGCCATACAGGAAAAACGGGAAAGCCAAGGACTGGGAAGCGACTGCGAGCGGAAACTTCCGGGATACCATGCCCTCCAACTTCTGGGACGATATTTCCATCCCCTATTGGTCAATGCCCGAAAACACCGGGCACCCGACGCAAAAGCCAGAGAAGCTCCTCGCTAAGATTATTCTAGCCAGTTCTAACAAAGGTGACATCGTCTTTGACCCGTTTGCAGGCGCTGGTTCCAGCCTGGTCACCGCCAAGAAGCTCAACCGCCACTATGTCGGTATTGAACAGAGCCGATTGTACACCCGCCTGGGGGGCTTACCGCTTGCTGAAGGCTACCAACGACAAGAGCATCCAGGGATATACGGATGGAGTATTCTGGGAACGAAATACACTAGCTGCACAGCAGGCAATAGCACGAAAGAAAAATGCAAAGGCCAAGAAAGTAGATAGTGATAAAGCAAAAAGTACTAATGCAAAGGATGGCCTTAACGATGAACAAAATTCAAAAGAAATTAATCGAAATATTAACCTTTTTTAGCTCTGATGATGTCCAAGCTATAACTGACAAAAAGGAATTAAGCAATCTACTTACAGGGCAATTTAATGATGTTTGGCCGGAAATCCCGTGACTTTAGTGGATGGATAGGCCCCGTTAGCGCCCGTTAGGGCGTTTTTTAGTTTCGTTGTATTTTTGATTGTTGATGTATTGCTCGACAACTTCCTTGCTCA
>NZ_CANCWK010000045.1:0-13262 GCF_947381495.1 Limosilactobacillus galli
CCGCCGTATACGGATCCGTACGTACGGTGGTGTGAGAGGTCGGTAATTGAAATAATCAATTACCTCCTACTCGATTTATCCAAACAAATCAATTAGGACTATACTGATATTAGTTGGAAGCGGCGTGATAGGAAGAAGTGATTTCAAGTGTTTGAATATGAAAAATTAACGCAGAATGAAAAAGAGGATTATCTTGAACTTGCAATCCTAAAATACCTTCAGGTAGTGCAGAATCCGGTTGAGCGCGTCCAAATTCTGGATTACCTGAGCAAGCACGATATCTTTATTCCGCGGGAAGAGTTTGAACCTAATTCGACTGGAACCGAGTTGAAGATTAAGCCGCGGTTCAGTTTTGCATTGACTTTGCTGGAACATGCCGGTCTGGTATGCCATCCGCAACGGGGGATGACCGCCCTGACAGATCTCGGTAATAAGACCCGGACATCAGATACCCATGTCGTTAAAGAACTGGTTACTGCTGGTTGGCAAAAGTATAATGAAAGCAAAGATTGAGCAAAAATGTACAGCACCGGTACAATATCCCTTAAGGTTGACACTTTAAATAGTAAAGGCGCAAACCTAAGGAATATTTTTTAAGGAAAGCTCAGTAATGCATAAACTTTGTTAAATTAACGGTCCGGATAGTCTGTCCATTATTGTACTTTATGATAGCTAATATACATAAATGCACATAATGGTATAATAAATGCAGTTACCGTTTCGAATACGATAACTTGATGTTAATTGGGATAGAAGGTCCGTCCTTAACTTGTTTGAAGTTAGGACGGGCTTTTTTTATAATTAAGGAATATTAGACACATAAGCAATTCAAAGAAGGCAAAACCAATGAAGTATTGTAGTAAGTGCGGCACCAAGTTAATAATGAAGAAGAACGGGATTGATGGCCTGGTGCCGTACTGCTCGCGCTGTCAGCAGTTTCGTTTCATCAAGTTCTCCAGCGCTATCTCTGCAATAATATTCAATCCGCAGAAGGATAAGGTCCTGCTACTAAAGCAGTACGGGAACCCCTCCTACATCCTGCTCTCCGGCTACATTAATCCAGACGAAAATGCTAAGCAGACTCTGAAGCGCGAGATGCATGAGGAGACCAAGCTGAAGATTGCGGAGTTCCGCTATAACGATAACGCCTACTTTGCACCCCATGACGTGCTGATTCATAACTATGCTGTCGTGGCGGCGGGGGAGGCGTTGAACCCTAATAATGAGATCGATCAGTATTCATGGGTACCGGTGGACGAGGTCCTGGATCAGATCATGCCCCATTCTCTAGCCAAGTCCTTTGTGGAAGAATGGTTTGAAAAGGAACATCTTGGCGGCTGCTAACATCATAATGAAACCGGTGTCGTGGTATAATTAGATCGAGAGTTATTAATAATCAACCAAGGAACGAAAAATAGAATGACCAGCGGGCCAAAGTATGGCATACTTAGGTCAAACCAGCGAGGAGGAAACAACGATGCGCAAACCATTTATCGCGGCCAATTGGAAGATGCACAAGAGCGTGGCAGAATCCGTTGCCTTTGTCAATGCAATCAAAAATAAGCTGCCTGATCCGGACAAGATTGAGGTGGGGATTGCTCCACAGGCCTTTTCCCTGTACAGCATGAAGCAGGCGGCTGGCGACTCCGGTCTCAAGATTATCGCCCAGAATGCTGCGGCTGAATACTCTGGACCATACACTGGTGAAATCAGCCTGCGCGGGCTCAAGGACCTGGGAGCTTCCTATGCCATGCTCGGCCACATTGAACGGCGGCGGCTCTTCGGTGAGAACAACGAGGCCGTTAACAAGAAGGTGAAGGCGGCCCTCCAGATGGACATCACGCCAATTATCTGTACGGATGAGACGATGGTGCAAAAAGAGGTCAACGATGAGATTCACTATGTCTTCCAGCAACTGATGAGTGTCCTGCACGGGGTTTCCTTGGACCAGATCAAGCGGGTTGTCATCTCCTACGAGCCGAGCTGGGCCGTCGGGGTTGGCCAGCACGCCAATGCCGCCCTGGCCGAGGAAGGCTGTCGGATGATTAGGCGGACGATCGCGGATAATTACACCTACGAGATTGCCGACAAGATCCGGATCCTCTATGGGGGCAGTGTCAACCCGGACAACATTAAGGAGATCATGGCCAAGCCCGACATCGATGGGGTCCTGATCGGCCGGGCCAGCCTCGATGTCGACAATTTCTTGAAGATGGTTAACTACGCGGAGACGGAAGAGAAGAGTCTCGCGCGGGCCGCAGGAAAGCAAAAGTCTGATAATAAGTAGCTTTAGGATTGACGGTCAGTGCGGTTCTTGCCGTACGGACCGTCTTTTAATTTTCGAGAAAAAATAGGCGCTATTTTGGACAATTTCCTGTATAATACCATTTGAATTAATTTTTGCTGGTGCCGAGAAAACGGGCACCGGATGGGAGTGAGTTCTATATGAAAATGAAGAAAGCTGCGATGGCTGACTTAGACACCATTTTGACGATCCTGCGCAACGGACGTGACCAGCTGGCCGAGCGGGGCGTCGACCAATGGCAGGGCGACTACCCGAACGTTGAACATATTGAGGAAGACATTAAGCATGGTTACGCCTACCTGGCCCAGTCCAATGATGGCCAGACAGTGGGAACCCTGGCAATTGTCGATGCTCCGGATCACTTCTACGACGACCTGAACGGGAAGTGGCTGATGGAGACCGAAAACTATGTCGTCGTTCACCGGGTCGCTATTCATTCCGACCATGCGGGGAAGGGCTATGCTTCGAAGCTCTTCATCCACATGCTGGACTATCTGGAAGAACACCGGCCAGAGGTTAAGTCCATCCGGATCAGCACGAATGAAAACAACCAGGTGATGCAGCACGTGATCACGAAGAACGGCTTCACTAAGGTGGGGACGCTTCACGGGGCATACCGTCCGCAGGAGCTTTCATATGTATACGAGCTCTTAGTGCCGAGTGTTAGCGGCCACCTGCAGGCATAGGAAGGCACGCGATAAAGGTGAAGACAGAGGCGCGGGTCGCTCCTTCAGCTTGCGGCTGCGTCTTCTTGGCTGGGGACCGCTACCATGAGTGGGGCGTCGTTAAATTGAATATTTGATTGCAAAGTGCTTGGCACATCGAAAATAGACGGTGAGCCGAGCGCTTTTTTATATTGAGCACGTAAAACAAAAATAATGTAAAGTCGAAATTTACTTTAACTAAACATAAAATAAACTCAATAAAAAGAAACAAAATTTCAAACAAACCGATGCAAAATAAAAGAAGCGCTCAATAGGCACTCCTCAATTACCAAAGTATTCAAATTTAAGTATCGCAACACCATAGAGCCCGTTAGTTTGCAAGCTTATGCGGCGTAACGTACAAAGTCTTCTGACCGGTAAACGTAACAAAACCGGGCTTAGCACCGTTCGGCTTGTGGAGCCGCTTGACCGGCAGGTAGTCAACGGGAACGTTATCCGAATCTCGGCCCTTGGAGAAGTAGGCCGCCAGTTGGGCCGCTTCCAAGATGGTCTGCTCGCTCGGATCAGTTGAGCGGATTACGACGTGCGAACCAGGAATGTCCTTGACATGAAGCCAGATCTCATTCTTGTTGGCAGTCTTGAAACTCAGCCGGTCGTTCTGCAAGTTATTCTTGCCGACCAGCACCAAGGTCCCGTCACTGGTGTGGAACTGTTCGGGCTTGCTGAGGCGAACCTTGCGCCGCTTCTTGCTCTTCTGTTTCTTACCCTTGATGTAGCCCTGCTGTTGCAATTCGAGCCGGATCTCCTGAATATCAGACGGCTCCGCCAGGTCGATCTGGTTTTGAATATTCTCGAAGTAGGCGATCTCGTCGTTAGTCAATTTCATCTGCTCGTTGACGTGGGCAACGGAGGCCTTTAGCTTATCATACTTGGTGAAGTACTTCTGGGCGTTGCGAGATGGTGACAATTCCGGTGCCAGCTTGATCTTCAGCGGCTTGTTATCATCGTAGAAGTTCGGCAGGGTGATCTCCTTCATGCCAGGCTTCAGTTTGCCCAGGTAGGTGGTTAGGATTTCCCCCCGAATCCGGTAGCGGTCGGCAGCATCGGCGTCGGCCAGCTGCTGGTTGAACTTCTTAACCTTCCGCCGGTCCTTCTTCAGCTCGTTCTTGATCACCTTGATGACCTGGCCGGCCAGCTCCTTGGAACGGTCCTGTTGTGCTTTCTGGGCGTAATAGTTGTCCAGCATTTCGGAGAGGGTCGGGTAGTGCTGCAGGGTATCTTCCTCAGTATTCAGTGGTGGGAAGACCATGAATGACTTCCGTTTGCCATTGATGATTACCGGATCGGGAGAATTGAAGTGCTGAATGAACTGCTGATAGGCCGTTGGCAGGTGGTCACTGGCGAGCAGGCGGTTGGCGAGGTCCCGTGCCGTGTCGGTCCCTAGCCCTTCGTAGCCCTGCTGCAGCTGGTGGGCCAGTTCACGTGGATCCTGGTATTGCCGAACTAAGTCACTGTAGAGCTGATTTGGCAGGTAAGGATCGAGCTTATCCTGCTTCGGTGGCATGACAAAAGTTGCCCCCGGCAGGAGCAGCCGCACCCGGTTCTGATCCGAACCGACGTGCTTGATCGTGTCGATGATCTTGTCCGTCTTATGGTTGACTAGGGAGATGTTACTGTGCCGGGCCATGATTTCGCTGACCAAAACCAGCTGTTGACTATCACCCAGTTCGTCCCGGGTATCGAAGGTCAGCTTGATGATCCGGTCATTGCCGACCTGTTCGATTGAATGCAGAATAGCTCCTTCCAGGTACTTACGAAGGGTCATCGTGAAATTGGTTGGGACCGCCGGATTGCTGTAGGGGATCGTCGTAATCTGGATCCGCGAGTAGGTCGGATTGGCTGAGAGCAGGAGGGCGTGATTGTGCCGGTGCGCGCGGATCGTAATGATCAGCTCCGCCGGGTAGGGTTGGCTCACGCGGGCCACCCGACCGGTAGTTAGTGTTTGGTCTAGTTCATGCACCATTGCATGGGTAAAGAAACCGTCAAAGGACATGCAAAGCGCTCCTTTCATTAAATAACGTTCAAAATTATGCGATATATATTATACCGTTTTTCCCCGTATGCGAACAAGTTTAAGCATTTGTCCACCGAAATAAGTTGGTTTATACTTCTGCATGTGGTATGCTTCTTATATTATGTGGTTTTTTATCCACTTCAAAGTAATTATATTGAAATTATCAATTAAAAATGGAGGACGATACAATGAAAATTGCTGTTGTAACCGACAGCACCGCCTACCTTACTCCAGAAGAGGCGGCCGCCAATCATATTCACGTTGTCCCAATTCCATTCGTTGTGGACGGTAAGAGTTACCGTGAAGGCGTTGATATTACAACCGAAGAATTTTACCACCGATTGAAGACGTCCAGTACTTTCCCAAGTACTTCCCAGCCTTCAATCGGTGAGATGATGGAGCTTTACCAAAAGCTGGCCGACGAGGGTTACGATGCTGTCATCAGTATCCACCTGACGAAGTCCATCTCTGGCTTTCTGAACAACATCAGTCAGATTGCGGAAGAAATGAAGGATACGATTAAGATCGTGCCGTTCGATAGTCGGATTACGGTTAAGCTGATGGGGTACCTGGCCATCCAGGCTGCGCAGATGGTCGAAGCCGGGGAAGACGTGGATACCATCATTGCCAAGCTGACCCAGCTGCGGGACACGATCAACGAAGTCTTCGTGGTTGATGACCTGCGGAACCTCGTACGGGGCGGTCGGCTTTCCAACGCCTCCGCATTTGTTGGTTCCATCCTGAAGATCAAGCCGCTCTTGAGCTTCCACAATGAGCACCACGCCATCGAGGCTTTTGAAAAGGTTCGTTCCATGAAGAAGGCCAAGCTGCGGTGTGAGCAGATCTTCAAGGAAGACTTGTCGAAGCTCGACTATCCAGTTCGCTGCATTGTCTTCCACGCTAATGCGCCGGAAGCTGGTCAGAAGTGGATGGAGAAGATGCAGGCGGACTTCCCGGACATTAAGTTCGAGCTGAGTTACTTCGGTCCCGTTATCGGTACCCACCTCGGTCAAGGTGCACTGGCCCTGGCCTGGATGCAGGATACTGATAAGAAGCCGCTCTAGAATCATGCGGGTAAATAGTAAATCCGTGGCCTTTGCGGTTATGGCGGTCGTGCTGATGGTGCTTGTTGGCTTCGGAAGTGTTCGCTTCGTTTTGCCAACGGGAATCTTCGTGGCACCGTGGGCCGGAATTATCAGTCTGGCCGTCCTGCTGTCCGCGGGTGCTGGCTGGGCGTTTTTGACCACCGTCATCGCCCTGATTATTATGTTCGTGCTCGGAACGGCTGGCTGGGTAGCCATTATCGACGTCCTGTTGACGGTTACTCCGCTGGCCTGGCTGATCGGCTGGCAACTGCCACGCGACCAGGGCGTTACCCACCAGCAGTCGATTTTTCTCGGTCTGGTTGCTGGATTGTTGCAACTCGTCCTGATCGAAGGCGGCCTTGCAGTAACAGGCTGGTTATTCGATGGTCAGGGAGCGACCGCCTGGGCCTTTGTCCAACTGGGCTTTTCCACCAGTATTCTGACCGCGCCGCTCTATGCCGTATTAACGCCGCTACTGGCAATCGCCGCCCGGTGGCTGTGGCAGCGGTGGGTTACCCCAGCCGATAATAATGATTCTGATAATTCTGACAAATAAACAAAACCGCCTTGCTAGCATTTGCGCTAACAGGGCGGTTTTATTTATCTTAGCGTTCGGCTTTCCATTCGGCCTTGAACTCGGCCAGGAAGTCTAGCATGACCTGCTGACGGTGCTCGGCGATCTGACGAGCAGTTGCTGTCTGCAGCATGTCCTTTAATTTGAGGATCTTCTCGCAGAAGTGGTTGATGATCGTCTCGTCAGCCAGGTTGCGGTACTCCTCCCGGCTCATGTTCTGGCGGGGCTTAACCGCGGGATCATAAATTTTCTCGTGGTGGGCACCCCCGTAGTAGATGGCCCGGGTGATGCCGAGGGCGCCGATCGCATCCAGCCAGTCAGCGTCCCGGACGATTTTGCCAATCGGGGAGAGCTGGATCTCTTCGCCGTCGAGGGTGTGAGCGAAGGAGATGTTGCTGATTACGTCCATGATGGTTTGGATCTCTTCAGCAGTGAAATCATGATCTGCCAGGTAGCCTTGGAGTTCTTGCTTGGCAGCGGGAATGCTGTCGACTAGCTTTTCATCAATTGTGTCGTGGAGGTAGGCGGCCACGACAGGGAGGAAGGGGTCGACGCCCTCACCAACGGCTAACCGCCGGGCCATCCGGACGACCCGGTTGATGTGGTCCATGCCGTGGCCGGTTTTATCTGCGCCGAGCTTATCGATGGTGTACTGTTTAACTGCGACAATTTGTTCTTCTTGACTCATGATCTGCTCCATTCCTAAATTCATCCGCTCGGTTCTGCTATAATAACTTAGTATATGAGGAGGACCGTTAGAATGAATTTACTATTCTCAATTAATGATCATTATACTACACAGTTGGCAACCGTACTGCTGTCAATTAAGGTCAACACTAACGCGGACGATTTTGATGTTTACGTGATTCAAAAGGAACCCTTACAACAGGGACCCAAGTTGGCCGCATTCTGCCAACGGTTAGGAATGACCTACCATCCTGTCATGGTGAAGAACGAGATGTTTAAGGACGCGCCGGTCACCGATCGCTACCCAACCACGATCTACTACCGGCTCCTGGCCCACAAGCTCCTGCCGGCTAATCTGCACAAGATTCTCTACCTGGATGCCGACGTGCTCTGCATCAATGACCTGACTAGTCTCTATGAAACTGACCTGTCAGACTACCTCTACGCCTCGGCCTTTCATACCGGCCTGACCAATACAACCGAGGTGATCAACAAGATTCGTCTCCAGAATTTCGACGCCGATGGTTACTACAACTCGGGGGTCTTGCTGATGAACCTGGACGCGATTCGGCAACGCGTGCGGCCCCAAGATATTTTCGACTACATCCGGGAACACGTTCTTCTGCTGCCTGACCAGGATGTGCTCAATGCTCTTTACGGCAAGGACATCAAGTCGGTGCCTGACCAGCTTTATAACTACGACACACGGAAGGGGCAGATGTACGAGACCATCTCGTTTGGCGAATGGACGACCGACTGGGTGATCCGAAACACCGTCATCCTGCACTACTGCGGCCGTGACAAGCCTTGGCTAACCAAGAAGAACTCCGGACGGTATACGGCCTTGTTCAAGCACTACTTCCATGTTGCCCAGCGGATGTTGGACGATTAGCCAACCGGGATAATGAGGCGGTCACCGCTGAGAAAGCTTTCCTGAAATTTACTCAGCGAGTGAAAGTAGACCTTGCCGAACTCGTCAATTAGGCCATGGAAGTCCTTGGCCATTGCGGGTGTGAAATCCGCGGGCAGGGAACACCGGCGAGCGAGGCCGCGGTAGTCGGTGAGGCTGGATACGCCCAAGCAGGTGAAGAGGTTGCAGGCGTATTTATCGCTGATAAAAGTTGGTACGTCGAAAATGTAGGTAAGAAGGACATCGGCGGTCTCTGGACCTACTCCGCGAAGCCTGCGGAGCTCGTTCCGCAACTGAGCGCCATAGTACTGGCAAATAGCCGGATAATCATAATTGCCGCGCTTTAGCCAGCCCAGGACACTGACCAGGGCCCGGCTCTTATTACGGTAAAAACCCGCTGGCCGGACAAGTTTGTGCAGCTGGGCGGTTGGAAGAGCAAGAATCCGGTCCGGTTGTAGGGCGGTCGCCTGCCGCAACCGTTCAAGGGCCCGGTCGGCGTTTTGCCAGTTAGTGTTCTGGATCAGGATGGCCCCGATGATGATCTCCTCTTTGCTGTCGGCGGGCCACCAGCCGGACGGTCCCATACTGGCCCGTATCTTTTCATAGAGCTGGATGAGAGTTAGTTGCATGCTATCACGTCCTTTCTGCCTGTACTTTTGCGGATAAGTATTGGATGGTCAACTAATTAGTCATGTTGTATTTAAGATTTTTTAGATTTAATAAGATATAATGATAGATTTGAGAAGACGTGAACTGTCGATGACGATGGCTCACGTCTTTTTCTATATAGTACTGTGATTCTAGGAACTACCATCATCTGTAATAACTAAATTAGCTTCTCTAAAATATTTTTAGATATTTTAGAAATAGTATTGATATTTTTCAAAGGTAAGATATAATTACAATGTACCTCATGAGGGGGAGAAAAATTTCTCCAAGATCTTAATTGTTGAATTTATTTACTGTACTTAGGGAGGAACTTTTATCATGTTTAAACAAACTCGTTGTCCCCACTGCCAAGGAATCTTGGACGATGCTACTGTTGTAATTGCTGAAATTATGTCCGGAGTTTACTGCCCGCATTGTCATCGCTACATTGCCGAAAAGGATATCCAGTACTACTGATCTGAGACTGTCTAGGAAACAGTTTCTTATTTTGAAAGTGAAAGAGGTTTAATAATTATGAATACTTTTACTAAAAACAGATCCTGGTGGCTCTTAGCCCTCTTTGCATTGATTTCACTTCTCTTAGCTGGGTGCGGTAAGGCTAGTTCTTCACCATCTGCGGACCCCATCGTCGGTGCATATAAATGCGGTGCTAAGTATAGCAAGACCGAGGATGGCGCTGTTCAACCGGGATATTGGTATTTCAAGAAGAATGGCAAATTGTTGTACTGTGTCCCACAGATTGCCCATAATGAGCATTTCCACCCAGGATATGAAGTTTCCCATGGCACCTGGAAACGCTTGGGAAATAATCGCTACCAGATAAATTTACGCAGCGATTATGAGGGTGACTCTTTTAACCTCAAGGGTTCACTGGAAAACGACCACCTGACAATTCCTGCTGCAAAAGGCTGGAATAAAGAGGTTGACAGCAAAATCAGCATGACCTCAGCGACCTTCGCTAAAATGTTCAATAAGACAAAGCGGTCCGAACTTGGTGCCTTGCACGCCATTGCGTCTTCTTCCTCCTCAGCAGAAGCAGCGGAGTCAAGAAAGAACGCCGACTTAAGTACCAACAATAATGGTCCGGCGACTAGCGATGCAAGCCAGTCTGCAGATCCCGATGAAATCGGCCGGGCAATCTACAGCCAGGTCTTCCCGTCAGAAGAGGTAGACTCCGTTGAAAAGGATGGGGACCGCTACTACGTCAGCAACGAATACCACAGCGCCGACAGTACGATCCCGTTCCAGATCAACGGCGACACCGTTACCTACTGGACACAGGCGGATGGCGATACTACCGCCGATGGTCAAAACGAGGCCCACACTGTCAGCATCGATGATCTGCTGGGCAATTAATTAATTATCGTAAACCAAAACACTCGGTTGCTTCTCAATAAAGGAGCGATCGAGTGTTTTACTTGAGTTGAAATTATCACTTGCCCCAGAAGAACTGGATGAGGATCTTGTTGACCTGGGAATTGTGGTGGAGGAGCTCATGCTTAGCGTTGGCGCCGGCGATCTTCTTCTCCGCGTATGACTTAGCTCGGCCATTGAGCAGGTACTTCAAAGTCTTGCTGGAGTTGTTGGTAACCTGGCTATCGTTTCCGTTGCCGAGGTCGCCGTAAATGTTTAATACTCGGGTCTGGTGTGGGTAGGTGTGGCGCAACGGCAGGAGCTTCTGGTAGGTGTCGTTCATCTTGTTGGGCTTGCCGGTCTTGGCATCGACGGTCAAGTCAGCGGGTTCGTTCCAGCCCATTGCCCCGTCAAAGGTCCCCGCCATGGCAACCTGTTTCTGAAGTTGGGGAAGCTTCTTGTTCTGACAGTTGTTGAGTAGGTAGTACATCACTGCCATGTTGCCCATCGAGTGGGCCTCGATATTCATCTTCTTGAAGTGGTAGGTGTCCTGAAGCTTGACGACCACGTTCTTGACCCATTGCCCCTGCAGGTCGTAGTCAGAGTTCCGGCTGTTTTCGAAGTTGACCTCGACCAAGGGGTTAATGGCGCCCTTGGGGATGCGGCCCTGCAGGGTAACCTGACCATCCGCCGCCACGTTAGCGACGATGGCGGTCTTGCTGACACCGGCCTTCATGATGTTGTCAACCATGTACTGTTCCGCGTGGGCACTGCTCCCGAAGCCATGGAAGAAGATAGTCGGGGTGGTTGATTGAACATACTTTTTCGATAACGCTTGGGCATGACCGGATGCTGTGGGAACCAGTACTAGCAGGAGGGCCAGCAGCGACAGGATCAGCCAACGAAATTTACGCATTGTTTCATTACCTTCTTTTAAATTACATTAATTCCATCATAGCATTTTACGCCAGGGACGAACAAATAATTCTCGGTGTTAAACGCTTGTCAGCTGGAATGAATATATGTTACATTATTCAGAGTTGTTTTCAATGATCGCAACCATAAAACTAATCATGAAGGGATGATAGTCCAAATGCAAATTAAGCAAGCAACGATGAATGACTTAGACCAGATTATTGAGATCCTGCGCGATGGTCGCAACCAACTGGCTTCTCAAGGGATCGACCAGTGGCAAGGGGACTACCCAAATGTTGAACACGTCAAGGAAGACATCAATAACGGCTGGGCCTACCTGGTACAGTCTGATGATGACGAGACGGTCGGTGCATTATCAATCGTCGAAGCTCCGGACCACTCCTACGATGAACTACAGGGTGACTGGCTGATCGATACTGACAAGTACGTGGTTATTCACCGGGTCGCCATCCACTCTAGCCACGCTGGTAAGGGTTATGCATCAGCATTGTTTACTAACGTGATTGACTACATCAAGCAGAATCGCAAGGAAATCAAAACGATTCGGATTGATACCCACGAAGATAACAAAATTATGCAGCACCTGATTACCAAGAACGGCTTCACCAAGGTTGGCGAGCTGCACGGTGTTTACCGGCCAAGCGAAATTTCTTACGTTTACGCACTGCTGACTGGGAACTAATAATTGAAGATTATCAGCACCTCACCTGAAATGGTTGAGGTGCTTTTTTGTTGCCTCTAGCGACGACCATGGCGGTCTGATAAAATGAAGACATCATTTCAATTGGGGGGATTGGGAAAGTGAAAAATAAACATTGGGAGAATTTCCGCTTGGCCCTGACCACCTCGAGCCCGGTCTTTTTTGGCTACGTCATTCTGGGACTCGGGTATGGGCTGTATATGCATAACTTGGGGTTCTCGTTTTGGTATCCGACCTTGATGGCGGCAACGATCTACGGGGGTTCGGTTGAGTTTATCATCGCGACGCTCTTGACGCAGCACTTTAATCCGCTTAACGTCCTGCTGATTACTGCGGTGGTAGGTTTCCGGCAGTTCTTCTATGGGATCTCAATGCTCACCAAGTATCCCCGGCACGGTTGGCAGAAGTTGCCGTTGCTGTTTGGCCTGACGGACGAGACCTTTGTTATCAACTACAGTCTGAAGGTTCCAGCTGGTTATGATAAGACCGCGGTGCAGGTTTGGATTAGTGCACTGGATTATTTCTACTGGGTTCTCGGGGCCTTTCTCGGCGGCTTCTTGGGCAGCACCCTTAACTTGCAGATTAAGGGTCTCGATTTCGTGATGACGGCCCTGTTCATTGTCCTGGCCCTTGAACAATTTATGCAGGAGAAACGCCACATCAGCTCGCTGAGCGGAGTCCTGATCACAATCGTCTGCCTGCTGCTCTTTGGCAAGACCTACTTCCTGATTGCAACCCTCCTGCTCTTGGTCGGGGAATACTACTTCCTCTACCGGCGCCACCAGAAGGCAGGTGAACGGTCATGAGTTTACTGAAACAGGTGGTGACGATTGCCATTGCGGCCGTTGCCAACTTCATTACCCGTTGGCTGCCGTTTGCAATCTTCACCAGCAACAAGAAGGAACAAAAAGAGCTTTCGCCGTTTATCAAGGGGCTGGGGGCCTTCCTCCCGGCTGCAATCATGGGGATGCTGGTGGTGTACTGCTACCGGAACGTCAATTTCTTGGCGGGAAACCATGGCTTGCCGGATCTGCTGGCTGGACTCATTACGGTGGTCATCCACCTGTGGCGGCGTAGCATGTTCCTCTCCCTGATCGTTGGGACTGTTAGTTATATTATTCTGATTAACTATGTTTTCTAGTTTAGATAACCCAGGGGGCTGTGACATAACTCCGCTTTCCTTTAAAATTAGTAAAAGAAAAAGCACCGACCTGACCGTCGATGCTTCTAAATTTCAAGAATAAGTTAGCCACTAAGCTGAAATAAATAGCACTGACCAATTAATTATTGGTTGATGAGAACGT
>NZ_CANCWK010000046.1:0-12996 GCF_947381495.1 Limosilactobacillus galli
GGCGCACACCAATCGAGATCTTCCTGCTTAATTTACGTCATTAAATTCGTTCAAGTTATTTCTTGCAATCTGCCAATTGTAAATTAATTTTCAAGATTTCTTCAAATTTGTAAAATTACAACGTGCATTCAGCAGATCATTTCAATCAGTGCATCCCCGTAACTTATCTTTTTAAACAAATTGGTATTTGTTTTCTTAAGTCAGTATTAAATACAAAATAGGCCCCCAGCGTCCGGCTTTTCCGAACACTTGGAGCCTATTTTCGTTGAACCCCAACGCTGGTTTCACGTTGGCTAATCTTTATATTCCTCTTATTTATCAGTCGATTATTGTTTCAGATAGTGGACAGCCTGTTTGAATGAAGTTATCGGAACAACCTTCATCCCTGGTGCGTACCGCTTAGCCGTCTTCTTAGCCAGCTGGTAATTGGTCTGATGACCTTCTTCGTACTTCAATACCAGCTTTGTCGGCTTGATATACGGGGCAAGGAAGATGGTGGCACCAGCCCGGTGAGCGGCGATGACCTTCTTATCAATTCCGCCGATCTCACCAACACTGCCGTCGGGAGCAATCGTCCCCGTCCCGGCAATCTTACGACCCCGCTGGAGGTCATGACCACTGATCTGCTCATAGATCTGCAGGGTAAACATCAAACCGCCGGATGGGCCGCCCAGTTCACCAGGGTTAACCCGGACTGGTATCTTGGTCTTCACCTTCATGTTATTCGTCAGAAGGATCCCAATCCCAGCCCGCGTTGAGGTTAACTTAACCAGGCGGTGAGTGGTCTGGTGCTGCCGACCATCACGCTCATAGGTAACCGTCAGCGGCGAACCAACCTTCTGCTTGCCGATGTACTTTTGGAAGCCTTGCGCGGTGTTGAAGTGGCGGCCATCAACCTTGGTGATGGTATCCCCCACCTTGATCGCCTTCCGAAACTTTGAATTCGGTTCCACCTGAAGAACATAGATCCCCAGGTACCGTCGACTGACTTGCTGGTGGGCCGCCTTGTAAGCATTGGCGATGGCTTCGTTGATCGAACTCTGCATGTAGAAATGCTGGACGCGGTCAAAGGTGGCGCCGCTCTGCCCGCCCGTCACATCGTCGGCCTTTTCAATCGACAAATACGGAACAGCCTTGGCAACCAGATAAGTTGCCGGGTGGGCCCGCTGCAAAGCTACCGACGTGATCATGAAACTTCCCTTCCCCGGATCAGGGTGTCCCTTTACCTGAACAAACGCACGCAGGTTGATGGCGTTCCCCGGCGCCTCAACATAGGAGTTCAGCGGCCAGAACAGGAACCAGCCCAAAAAGAGAATTAAGGCCAGGATACCGCCAATCCAGCGAAGGACCTGTTTATCATCTTGTCTTTTCATTATGCTCCTTCACCCGCATTAATTGACGTTCTTCCAGCCGCTTCTTCAGTGCCGCATTGATGTTTGCCGGCAGGTAAGCGGAGATGTCGCCCCCGTTCGAGGTGACCTCCTTCAGCAGGCTGCTCGACAGGTGCTGGTATTCCGGCTTGGCGAGGAAGAAGATCGTCTCGCACTGGTCATCCAAGAAGTTGTTCATCGCGGCGATGTCCCGCTCATATTGGAAGTCTGCGTTGTTCCGCAGCCCCCGCATCAGGTAGTCGGCCCCGATCCGGTTCATCAGGTCAACAGTCAGGCCAGAAGCCGTAATTACGGAAACATTATCCAGGCCAGCCGTAGCTTCCTTAATTTGCTGAATCCGCTCCTCAACAGAGAACAGCGGCTTCTTGCTGGTGTTGGTCATTACCGCCACCGCTAATTGGTCGAAGAGGGCACTCCCCCGCTTGATCAGGTCGAGGTGTCCCAAGGTCAGGGGATCAAAACTCCCGGGAAATACAGCAACTTTCATAAAAAACTACTCCTTTCGAAAACGGTAAATGGTCAGTACTGTTATACCATAGGTCTGCCGCCGAATAAACGTAAAGTTCGGCAGGTCTTCTGTCGGCAGGTTGGCCTCCTGGTTGGTCTCGGCAACGATCACCGCGCCATCATTGAGCAGGTCGTCCTGCACCATCTGGTCGAGGTCTTTTAAAATCTGCTGTTTGGCGTACGGCGGGTCCAGGTAAACCATGTCAAAGCGGGCCTGTTTTTTCCCCAGCATCCCCAGGGCCTTCCGGGCGTCCATCTTGTAGACGGTGAAACGCTCAGGGTGCTTGGTCACCTCGATGTTACGCCGAATCGTTTTAATCGCCTGGTACTGCCGATCAATTAGAACAGCGTGCTCAATCCCGCGGGAAACCCCCTCGATACTGAGCCCGCCGCTGCCGGCAAACAGGTCCAGGCTCTGGCCGCCATCAAAGTACGGCCCGATAATGTTGAAGAGGGCCTCCTTTACCTTATCGGTTGTCGGCCGGGTCGCCATACCGGGCACCGCACTCAGCTTGCGGCCGCGAAAGTCGCCAGATACTACTCTCATTGTTTATCATCCTCATCATGCATTTTATATAATCCGGTCATCTCGAGGTCCGTAAGCGTCGGGTCGAGATCTGGTCGGGCAGATTCCTCGACTGACCGCACCGCCCGCAGGTGACCGATCTTCGCTTTCAGTTGTTCAATCTGGTCCTGGTCAACATACAGGATCACGTAATGCATCCGCCGGGAAACGTAACGCACAATTCCGTAATGCCGGAGTGTCCGCACAACGCGGTTCCCGTTGATGTACACCACCAGGGCCCGACGAGCAGTTAACTTAAACATCTTATCATATCCTTACTAGTCTGTAGGCAAAAACGGCTCACCGACCTCCAGGCGGGCCTTGTTCTGCCGAATACTGATGTTAATGATGATGCCCAGCGTTGCCGAGAGCACCAGCATACTGGAACCACCATAACTGATGAATGGGAAGGTCACCCCCGTAATTGGGAGCAGGCCGAGAACCCCGCCGATGTTGAAGAAGGTTTCAATCGTAAAGAAAGTCGAAGCCCCGTAGCAAATCAGGGTCTGATAGAGTAAATGGCTCTTAACCCCCAGCTGAATCATCCGACAGATGATCAACATCAGGAGTCCCAGAATAATGGTAACCCCCACCAGGCCGAGCTCCTCACTGGTAATCGCCATAATGAAGTCGGTGTTAGGTTCAGGCAGGTAGCCCATCTTTTGAACACTGTTTCCCAGGCCAACCCCGAAGATCCCCCCATTACTGATGGCGTAATAGGAGTTAACCAGCTGGCTCCCGGAACCATTCGCGTTGCCAAACGGGTTCATGAAGGCGATAAAACGTTGGATTCGGTAGCCGCCGTGGATCCAGCCATTGACAATTGCCAGCTGCAAGCCGAAATAGACGGCCAGGGGGAACCCAATTACAATGCCGACAGCCTTCCACCAGCTGCGGACATCACAGGCAATGAACATCACCCCAATAATGCAGACGTTGATGGCGAATCCCCCGGTATCTGGCTGGGCTAAGATAAGGAGCAAATAAATCGTCGCTAGAATTAACGCTCCCCGCGATGACTCGCCCTTCATAAGGAGCTTACCCTTTTGGTGCGTCCGGGCCATCCGATCCGCCAGATACAAAATGAAGTACAGCTTACAAAACTCCACCGGCTGAATATTGACGGGACCAAAGTTAAGCCAGCCCTTAGCACCATTGACCGCCTTACCAATAGCCAGAACTATGACCAGCAATGTTCCCATGACGATGGTGGAGTCTTGGAGGAATCGGCGGCGGCGATAATGCTCCAAGGGAAAGTTGGCACAGAAAATCAGGACGATAATCCCCAGCACAACATAAATGCTCTGCTTAATCAGGTAGCCCTGGGGCGTACCCCCATTCTGCATTTGGATCGCCGCACTTGAGGAATAGACCATCACAATCCCGATCAAGCACAGGATAAGGTATGGGACCATCAGATAGTAGTCCCAGAAATGAAAATTCTGTTTAATTGTTGTTACCAGTCCACGACGGGGCCGGAGCTTAATCTTTTTCACAAAGTACCCCCGCTCAAATTAAAGTATCCTTTTTATTATAGCATTATATAAGAAAAACCCGAAAAGCATCATGGTGCCTTTCGGGTTTTCTTAAACTTATTTATTACTTACGAGTAGCGGCACGACGGCGCTTAGCTTCCTTCTCACGAGCATTCGTGTTCAGGATCTTCTTACGCAACCGAATGTTTTCTGGCGTAACTTCGCAGTATTCGTCTTCGTTCAAGAATTCAAGTGATTCTTCAAGAGACAGGTGCGTTGGCGTCTTGATGTGAGCCATTTCGTCAGAACCAGCCGCACGGACGTTGGTCAGGTTCTTACCCTTGGTGATGTTAACCGTGATGTCGTTTTCACGACTATTTTCACCAACGATCATTCCTTCGTAGACTTCCGTACCTGGGTCGATCAGCAGCTGACCACGGCTTTCGATCCCCATCATAGCGTAGGTCGTAGCCTTACCAGCGTTCATGGAAACCAGGGTACCCTTTTGACGGCCTGGGTTCCAGTTCTTGATAACCGGAGCGTACTTTTCGAAGGTGTGGCTCATGATCCCGTAACCACGGGTTTGGGTCATGAATTCAGTGGAGTAACCGATCAAACCACGTGATGGGGCGAGGAAGATCAGACGAGTCTGGCCGTTTTCGCCAGGTTCCATGTTCTTCATTTCACCCTTCCGCTTAGAAAGGCTGTCGATAACGGCACCAGTGTATTCATCTGGCGTATCGATTTGAACCTCTTCGAATGGTTCGCACATCGTCCCATCGATTTCCCGGTAGATAACTTCTGGACGAGATACGGACAGTTCGTATCCTTCACGCCGCAGCGTTTCGATCAGAATGGACAGGTGCAATTCACCACGACCAGAAACGGTCCAGGCACCTGGGTCATCCGTATCGTCAACCTTGAGGGAAACATCGGTCTGCATTTCACGCTTCAGACGGTCTTCCAATTGACGGGCAGTCACGAACTTACCTTCCCGACCAGCAAACGGTGAATCATTGGTCCGGAAAGTCATCCGCAGCGTCGGTGGATCAATCCGCAGTGGCGTTAATGCTTCTGGGTGGTCTGGGTCAGTAACCGTTTCACCAACGTTGATGTCTTCCATCCCGGAAACGGCAATCAGGTCACCAGCCTTGGCTTCCTTGATTTCCAACCGCTTCAGGCCGAAGAAACCGAACAGCTTCGTAACCCGGAAGTTCTTCTTGGTCCCGTCAAGCTTCATCAGGGTAACATTATCGCCGACCTTGATCTTACCACGGAAGACCCGACCGATCCCGATACGACCAACGAAATCGTTGTAGTCCAGGATAGCAACTTGGAACTGCAGTGGTTCGTCGGAGTTGTCAACTGGAGCTGGGATTGTCTTAACGATGGTGTCAAACAGCGGCTTCATCGTGTGTTCCTGAGTAGAGATGTCAGAATCGTAACTGGAAGTCCCGTTCATAGCAGAGGTGTAAACAACTGGGAAGTCCAGTTGGTCTTCGTCCGCACCCAATTCGATGAAGAGGTCCAGCACTTCGTCGACAACTTCTTCCGGACGAGCACCCTTCCGGTCAACCTTGTTAATAACAACGATTGGCGTCAGGTGTTGTTCCAGGGCTTTCTTCAGAACGAACCGCGTCTGTGGCATGGTCCCTTCAAAGGCATCGACAACCAGGAGTACCCCATCAACCATCTTCATAACACGTTCAACTTCACCACCGAAGTCGGCGTGACCTGGGGTATCCAGGATATTGATTTGGTACTTACCGTACTTAACGGCCGTGTTCTTGGACAGGATAGTAATCCCACGTTCCCGTTCAATGGCGTTAGTATCCATGGCCCGGTCCTGGATGCTGAAGTGTTCTGGTAAAGTATCTGATTGCTTCAACATTTCGTTAACCAGGGTAGTCTTACCGTGGTCAACGTGGGCAATAATCGCAATGTTACGAATGTCCTCACGAGTTTTCAAAGCGTAATTCTTCCTTTCGTTTCAATCTGTTCATCTTAACTAGTATACACTGGTTCGAGACTGATTTCATAAAAAAACTGTGACAATCAGGTCACAGCTTCGACAACTAGTCAGTGAGACGCAGGATGTCCTGGCTCGCTCGCTCTGTCGCTACTAATACAAGATTAGATGATAGCACATTTATTCCATCATCGTCAATTGATTTAACCGTCAATCCTAATTCTTCCGCCAGCACCCGGCCCGGAGCGAGGTCCCATGGCCGTAGGTATGAAATGTAGGCCCCCAGTTCACCGGTCAGCATCCCGATCATCTCCATCGCTGCACTGCCGTACATCCGGAGGCCACTGGCATGCCGGGCCACCTGGGGAAGATTGGCAACATTATCAAGAACCAGCGAACGGCCAATGGCAATCAGGCTGTCGCGGAGACTGGCATCAGCGGGTGCTACCAGGGGCTGGTCGTTTTTGAAAACGCCCCAGCCGTTGCCCCCGTGGTAGAGATCCTGCTTGACCGCGTCCATGATGTAGCCCAGGGTCGGCCGCCCGTCAATATAGAGAGCTAGCATGACGCCGAAGTTGGCATGCTGTTTAACAAAGTTAAGGGTTCCATCCAGGGGGTCAACGATCCAAACGTGGCCACTCAAATCGCTGAGCTGCTGGTTACCAAAACCCTCCTCACTCAGAATCCGGCAACCCGGGTCAAGCTCCCGGAGCCGGCGGTCAAGCTCCTGTTCATTCTGCCGGTCAATCGTGGTTACCAGGTCGCTGTAGCTGCTCTTGGTATCTACCTGATAGGAGGAACCATCCAGGTGCTGTAAGGCCCGTTGGTTGACCGTCCGCAGCAGTTTTTGTACTTGTACGTCAATCTCTTCTAGCATTATTGATCGCC
Source organism: Limosilactobacillus galli (assembly GCF_947381495.1). Classification (NCBI taxonomy): domain Bacteria; kingdom Bacillati; phylum Bacillota; class Bacilli; order Lactobacillales; family Lactobacillaceae; genus Limosilactobacillus; species Limosilactobacillus galli. The sequence goes on from NZ_CANCWK010000046.1 coordinate 6,796, forward strand.
AGCCATCTTGATTGTCCGGGCGTCACTTTCCCGTGCCTGCTTAACTACCCGGTAGAGAACATAGCCGGATTCACGCTCGAAGTCCCGACCAATCTGCTTCTCTTCCGCCTTGGAATTAACGATCTGCTTGAAGGCCCAGTAGCGTTTCAACAGTTCCTGCCGGTTAATCCCCACCTCATAGGCATCCTCGACGGCCCGCAGCATGGCAATCACCGTCTCCATCTCAGCGGTTGACCAGCCTGGGTTTAACGGGTAAGAGTAATTTTGGCTTTGCATGTTGATCACTCCTCAAATAGCTTTATACATATTATACAATTCTTCCCCGTTAAACGTTTATTTAAAACCAAAAATGCGTTGTCGAAATCGACAACGCATTTCGGATTTGTTTAAGATGTCAGCAACTCAATTAGATGTGAGTTGGGAAGCCCATTGCGATATCAGCGGCTTCTTGAATTGGTTCATTAAGGGTTGGGTGTGGGTGAATAGTTAAGGAAACATCCTCAACATTCATACCGCAGTTGACGATTAATGACAATTCACCAGCCAGCGTACTTGCTTCAGGGCCAACAACTTCGGCACCAACGACGTTCTTCTTGTCCTTAGTGTAGGTGAAGCGTACGAACCCTTCTGGTTGATCGAGTGATACCGCACGTGCGTTACCAGCGAATGGGAACTTAGCGGTGGCAACTTCGATACCTTTCTTCTTGGCTTCGTCTGCAGTCATCCCGACTTGAGCTAATTCAGGATCAGCGAAGCAAACAGCGGGTACACCTACCCAGTCATTGGCGGTGTTCTTACCGGCAATCGCTCCAGCAGCAGTCTTACCTTCAAAGAAGGCCTTGTGAGCCAGGGCAGGACCTGGAACAATATCACCAATTGCCCAGATTCCTGGCACATTAGTCCGACCCTGCTTATCAACGATCACTTGATGGTGATCATTGAGCTTAACACTCGTCATATCGAGGGCAAAGTTATCGGTGTTTGGCTTCCGACCAACAGAAACCATGCAGTAATCAGCTTTAATGCTGTTTTCCTTACCGTCAACTTCGTAGGTAACTGTAACAGAGGAGTCATCCTGGGTGGAGTTCTTAGCCATGGCGTTGGTGATGATGTCAATACCCTTCTTCTTCAGGTTCTTGACAACAACGCTAACCATGTCCTTGTCGAAGCCACCAAGGATACTGTCAGTACCTTCAATGATCGTTACATGTGAACCAAGGTCGGCGTAAGCACCAGCCAATTCAGTCCCGATGTAACCACCACCGATGACAACGAATTCCTTTGGAATCTCTGGCAGGTTCAAGCCGCCGGTGGAGTCAATAACCCGACCTTCAAACTTGAAGTTAGGAATTTCGACTGGACGGGAACCAGTAGCCAAGATCAGGTTGTTCCAGGTAATCTTAGTACCGCCATCGAAGTCCATGAATTGCTTTGGACCAGACTTCATAATCCGAAGCTGGTGGTCGTTGTCCATCATGGCAGCCCCTTCGATGATTTCAACCTTGTGCTTCTTGAGCAGCATCTTGACACCACGGGTCATCCGGTCAACAACCTTGTGCTGCTTCCAGTCCTGGGTCTTCTTGAAATCGATCGTTGCATCAGTCTTGGAAATACCGTAGGTTGAGGCATCACGGGCTTCACGAAGCCGGTGGCCAGCCGCAATCAAGGCCTTGGAAGGCACACAACCAACGTTCAGGCAGACACCACCTAAACCTGGGTCACCCTTTTCAATCAGGGTAACTTTTTGCCCTAATTCGGAAGCCCGAATGGCGGCAACGTAGCCACCAGGGCCTCCTCCGACAATAACCGTATCTTTCTTTTCAACATCAGCCATATTTAATTAGCCCTCCATCATTAACAATTCAGGATCTTCAAGAAGCTTCTTCAGATAGTTCAAAGCTTCAGTAGCTAAGGCACCATCAATCAGACGGTGATCAACAGTCAATGACAGCTTCATGTTGTGACCAACAACGATTTCGCCTTCGTCATTAACAACTGGTTCAGTAGCAATGGTACCCATCCCAAGGATAGCAACTTCTGGTTGGTTGATGATTGGTGTGAACCAGCCGCCACGCATTGAACCAATGTTGGAGATGGTCATGCAACCGTGAACCATGCTGTCTGGGCTAAGCTTGTTGTCTTCGGCAGCTTGTGCGTTGTCGGAGATTTCCTTAGCGATTTCGAACATGCTCTTGGAATCAGCGTTCTTGATGTTAGGGTTGTACAGGCCGTGATCAGTGCTCGTAGCAATACCAATGTTGTAGTAGTGCTTTTGAACTAATTCATGAGTACTGTCATCAATTGAACTGTTGAATTCTGGGTACTTCTTCATCATGGCGATGAGGGCCTTAACGACGTAAGGCAGGAAGGTCAAGTGAATCCCTTGTTCAGCAGCAACTGGCTTGTACTTCTTCCGGTTAGCCATCAGCTTGGAAACTTCAGCGTTTGCAAAGACAGTAACCATTGGACTGATATCAACGGAGTCACGCATGTTCTTAGCAATGATCTTCCGCATGTTGGACAATGGTTCACGAGTCTCGGCATCTTGGCCAGCACCAGTGTATGGTGTGATCGTGTTACCAGCCTTTGGTGCAGCAGCAGCGGCTTCAGAAGCAGCAGCTGGAGCACTAGCAGCAGCACCGTTGAAGTTGTCAATATCTTCCTTCAGAACTTGACCGTGGTTACCACTTGGTTGTACCAAGGAGATATCAACGCCCTTGTCACGAGCGTATTGACGAACTGATGGCATAGCCATAACCAGCTTGTTTGGTTGTGCTAATGGAGCAACGCCACCCTTGGCAGGAGCAGCTGGCTTTGCTGGAGCAACACTTTCAGCTGGAGCAGAGGATTCTTCCTCAGCAGGTGCTTCATCGGCAGAGTCATCACCAGCATCGGCGTCGTCATCGTCAGCTTCAACGTTGGTGCTTACACCGTCCTTGCCGTCGTCGATTTCAACCAGGTCGTCACCCTTTTCAACGTGATCGTCTTCCTTAGCATCGAGCTTAGTAACGGTCCCATCAACTGGTGATACCAATTGCGTGGTTGATTTATCAGTTTGAACTTCTACTAATGGATCGTCGGCCTTGATTTGGTCACCTTCCTTAACAAGGAATGAAGCGATGTCACCTTCAGTAAGGCCTTCACCCATTTCAGGTAGTCTGAACTTGTAAGCCATATTATTTAACTTCCTTTCTAATTAATCGTAGCGAATTGGCTGTGATTAATAGTTAACTACTTGACGAGCTGCGTCTTCAACTTCCTTGGCACGTGGAAGCCATACGTCTTCTGCCATTGGGAATGGGTAGACAGAGTTAGGTGCAGCAACCCGGGTAATTGGAGCATCCAGGTACATGATGGCACCTTCGGAAATTGCAGAAGCAACTTGGGCACCAACACCGGCCATCTTTTGTGACTCTTGAACGATTACAACGTGGTGAGTCTTCTTGATAGATTCAAAGATGGTGTCAGTGTCAAGTGGGTAGAGTGAACGAAGGTCGATAACTTCAGCAGAAATGTTGTCCTTAGCCAGCTTCTTAGCAGCCTTAACAGCTTCTGGAACCATTCCACCGTAGGTAACGATCGTAACATCGCTCCCTTCTTGAACAACATTAGCCTTGTCCAACGGAACAGTGTACTTGTCGTCAGGAACTTCGCCCTTAACAGAACGGTAGAGACGAAGGTTTTCGAGGAACAGAACTGGGTCGTTGTTTTCAATAGCAGAAATTACCAAACCCTTGGCATCGTAAGCAGAACTTGGGGTAACAACCCGAAGTCCTGGGATACCAACGAAGAAGTTTTCGAGGTCGTCCCCGTGGAGTTCAGCAGTATGCGTGCCACCACCGTAAGGAGTCCGGATGGTGATTGGCATGTTCTTGGTACCGTTGTATTGGAAACGAACACGTGACATCTGTCCGGCAATGGAGTCCATAGCTTCAAAAGTGAAGCCCATGAACTGGATTTCTGGAACTGGACGCCAGCCAGTGGCGGCCAGACCAATTGACATCCCTAAAATACCTGATTCAGCAAGTGGGGTACTGAATACACGATCTTTACCATACTTCGTTTGTAAGCCATTAGTAGCACGGAAGACACCACCGTTCTTACCAACATCTTCACCGAAGACCAATGTCTTTGGATCTTCAGCCAAAGCAATGTCAATACCTTCAGTAATAGCTTTGATATATGTCTTTTTAGCCATGATTACTTCGACTCCTTTGCTTCGTACTCTTTGATTTGTTCCTTAATATCTGGGGTTGGTACTTCGAAGGTCCGCTTCAGCATGTCAGAAACCTTTTCTGGTTCAACAGAGTCAGCTTCCTTGATAGCCTTCTTGAAGTCGTCCTTGCATTCATCGGCGTACTTCTTTTCTTCGTCTTCAGACCAGAGGCCCTTCTTAGTTAAGTACTTGCGAAGCCGAATCAGTGGGTCCTTGTCGAACCAAGGCTTTTCTTCTTCCTTGGTACGGTACCGGCTAGGATCGTCACCGGCAGAACTGTGGGCACCGAACCGGTAAGTTAAGGTTTCGATCAGAACTGGACCGTTGCCGGCAGCAGCGAATTCACGTGCTTCCTTAGCAACTTCGTAACATGCCAGTACATCCATCCCATCGACTTGAACGCCTGGGATACCAGCAGCAACACCCTTTTGAGCAATGGTTTGTGCTGCGGTTTGAAGCTTACGTGAGTAAGAAATTGCCCAACCGTTGTTCTGGATGATGAATACGGCAGGTGCTTGGAAGGCACCGGCGAAGTTCATACCTTCGTAGGTGTCACCCTGTGAAGAACCACCTTCACCAGTGTAGGCATAAGCAACGGCATCCTTTTCGCCGTTCTTCTTGATACCAAGTGCAGCACCGGCCATTTCAACCATCTGAGCACCGATAATGATTTGTGGACGAAGAGCACGAGCTTCGAACAGGTTACCCTTGAGGTGACCCTTGGACCACAGGTACATTTGAGCAACAGTAGCACCGTGTTGAATTAATTGTGGTAAGTCACGGTATGCAGGGCAAAGGAAGTCCTGCTTCTTGAATGCTGATGCCGTACCCATTTCGGAGGCTTCCTGACCCCAGGTTGGAGCGTAGAAACCTAAACGACCTTGTTGTGAGAAGCTCATGGTTTGTTCGTGCAGTGCACGTTCCCAAACCATTTTCTTCATTAAGTCTACTAATTGGTCATCAGTGAAATTAGCCATTAAGTCCTTGTTAACAACGTTCCCATCATTATCAAGAATTTGAACAGGCTTTGCGTATGCAGCGCCTTCATCGGCTTTAATCTTTGCAAAGTCAACAGCTTTGGCCATTATAAAACATCCCTTTCCAAATCCAATTAACATCATGTAAGCGATTGCCTACTTACATTTTCTAGTATAGCCTTTTTTTGCCATAAAACAAGCGCTTTCATGTACTTTTTTATTAAGGAATGACTAAAAAGTCCCTTGTGAAAGAGTTATTTTAAAGATAAGCGTATTTTTTTACGATTATGGTTTATTTGCTTAGCTATTTCTGGTGAGTATGATAAAATTAATGGGTTAGAGTAAATTTTGGAGGCGAATATTCTTGTACCTTATGAAAGATATTACTCGCGACGGCAACCCCGTCTTGAGAAAGCGAGCAGCAAAAGTTGAGTTTCCACTCTCAAAGGAAGATCAAGAATTAGCGAAAAAGATGATGGAGTACCTCGAGGTTAGTCAGGATCCCGAGCTGTGCGAAAAGTACAAGCTTCGTGCCGGCGTTGGTCTGGCTGCCCCGCAAGTTGGGGTCTCCAAGCAGATGGCTGCTGTGCTGGTTCCGCCAATTGACGATGATGACGAGAACGCTAAGCCATTGTTCAAGGACGTAATCATCAACCCCGTAATCGTCAGTGAATCCGTTCAATACGGCGCCCTGACGGAAGGAGAAGGCTGCCTGTCCGTTGATAAGGATGTTCCCGGCTACGTACCCCGGCACGACCGGATCACCCTGCGCTACCAGGATGTCAACGGTGAAAAGCACCAGGTTCGTTTGAAGAACTACCCGGCAATTGTTTGCCAACACGAAATTGATCACCTGCATGGGGTCCTCTTCTACGACCACATCAACAAGGAACACCCATTTGAGGCTCCAGAAGGCACCATCATGATCAGCTAAATCGAGTAGGAGGTAATTGATTATTTCAATTACCGACCTCTCACACCACCGTACGTACGGATCCGTATACGGCG